>JAEUOJ010000029.1 GCA_016789495.1 Accumulibacter sp.
TGCCTTTTCCTGCAAGTAGGTCGCCAGCAGATTCCGCGCCCTGTTTGCCGGATCAATCTCGGCCCCCATTGCCAGCAATTCCGCCCGCAGGATCGCCCCATCACCGGCCAGCAGTTCCATCGGCATGGCCCATTCGCGCCACTTCCCCAGGGAATTCCTGAACCGCAGCAAGCGCCCGAAGTTGTTGGCCTGCCCGTCATGGGTCACGGCCTCGACATGCAGCGGGGAACATACCCAGACGTTGACCGGGTTGCCGTCCTTGTCCGTGCCGAAGTGCCACAGTCCCGGCCTGAACTTCAGTCCGCCGTGTTCCTTCCAGTCATCCAGCACGCGGAAGGTTGGGCGGTCGGTCATGTCGGGGATGGCGCTCGCGTCCGAATCTGCAACCCCTGCAACCTCCCCGGAATGATTCGGGGTTTCAGCAGAAAGCCCGTCGTTGCTGGCCTGCACCCCTGAAACCCCTGCAACCTCCGAAAACGAATGACATCCAGCGGATTCTGCAAGATCGCGGATCAACTGGCGCAGCATCCCAATGCCGACAGCCGCCGCCATATCGTTGAAGTCCGTTGCCCCCTCCGGTCGATTCGCTCCGAAGTCAGGGATCGCCAACAACCCGCCGACAGCCCGCGCCGCCTCGGTCGCCTTGGTCAGCCCTGGATTCCCATCGGTGCGGCAATCATCATCAGCACACAGGATCAACAGCAGGCCGGAGAACTTGTCCCGCATCGCCTTCGCCACCGCGCCCAGGTTGCCAGCATTGAACGCCACCGCTACGGGGTAGCCGGTCGCCTCATGGATGGTTGCCCCGGTCGCAAACCCTTCGGCGATGCACAGCGCCGCCGCTCCCTTCGGATTGCCGATGCTGCAATAGCAACCCGCCACGCGCCCGCCGGTCAGGAATCGCTTTTCGCCATCGGGGGCGATGAATTGCAAGGAGTGCACGGCATGGCCGACACGCATCGGAATTACCAGCGCCCCCTTGTAAAGCCGTGCACCGTTCGCGCCGATGCGCTTCCTCGCAAGGTAGGGATGCTCGTTGCACCTGTCCACCTCGGCCCAGATCAGCGCCGCCCACTCCTTGGCATTGGCCTTCCGCTTTGCATCCTCGGCTTCGCGCTCGCGCCGCATGGCATCCACCTTGGCCCGATGCTCGGCTTCCTCGTCGGCGGTCAGGTTGCGGCCAATGTCCGCCCGCCAAGTCTGGGAAAACCCCGTGCGCCAATCGCCGAAGCTCCCGGCGGGGATGCCGTCACCGTGCAGCAGATACCATCCTGCATCGTCGGCCTTCCTGCCGTTGCTGGCGAAGCGCCGCAGCTTGCCGTCGGTCTCGATTTCGTCCGGTGGGCTCAGCCCCGCCGCGCGGATCGCATCGCGGAATTGTTCGATGGTGTCACGCATGGTGCACCCCGATTCCCCGAAGGACGGCAAGGCCGATGCACGCGCCCGCCTGCCTCAGTAGTTGCCGCCGGTCGGCGTAGCGTTGCCGCTCCTCTTCCAGCGAATAGGCCAGCTTCCATGCCGCGATGCCGATAGAAATGCGAACGTCAGGTGCACTTGGGGTCGGACGGTCGCTACCGTTCCGGCCCTTGTCATTTGTAGTCATGGTGGCCCCGTTCATGCCGCCGTAGCGCGAGCAGCTTCTAGCTTGACTACCAACCCCCGGATTTCGTCATCGCCCTTGCCGGCAATGCGTGCGGCATTCAGCGCCGCAACCTCAGCCGCAGGCCAGCCGATGGCACGCGGCCCCAGGCTTACGGGCTTGGGCCACAAACCTTGTGAAACGCGAAGGTAGATTGAGGAGCGGGAAAGGCCGGTTTCGGCCTGAACAGCAGGAAGGCGAAGAATGATGGAAGCCATGATTTACCCCTTTGGGTTGTTGATCATGGATTCCCATTATTCGAATATGGGCGGTCGGTTTCCCGACTATTTGAACGTTACTGGATTGCGCTGTGCGTTACGGTATGAGTGGATGTTGGTGTGCTATGCTTGTTTCACGGCCTTGGGCGACCACCGGAAAACCTGCTGCCGGGTGATGCTGCTGGTGTACATCAGCAGACAACGAGGATGAGGGATATGCAGCCCCTCCGCCCTCGTGCCGTACCACTCAATCCGACATCCCGCTTTCCCATTCGGCGCGATGGATCAGGAAGAAATCCGCCTCGGCGGCTTTCCCGTAGAACCACACCCGCGCCCGGTTACTGGTCAGCAACCCTTGAAGCTCGGCACGCGATAACACCGCCGCCTGGTCGCTGTAGGTATCGGGTTGCAGCGACACATCCCGCAGGGGTGCCAGTTCACACAAGCGCTGCCAGTCAATCCCCTGATTGAATATCTCCGATGCGGTCACGACATAGCCGCCTTCGCGCCAGCGGATCGCCACCACGTTCAAATCGCAGGCCATCGCCGCGCCTCAGTAGAACGACACGATGCGAACGCCTTGGGCATTCGGCACACGCGCCCGGATTCGTTTCAGCGCCTTCCTCATTTGCAAGCGGGAATGCAGCGGCCCGGTCAACTGCCGTTGCCAGCGAACCCCGCCGGATTCTTCTCGCACTACCACGAAGAATGCCGTTACTTCCTTCTGTCTCAGCATGTCTCGCCCCCTATGCAGCTTTGCCAAATCGGCCAAGGATCACGTTTTTGTCATTCGCCAGCTTCTCAATGAAGTCCGCCCAGAATTGCAGCATTTCGCGCCGTTGCTCTGCATACTCGGCCCGGTTATAGACACCGCGCACGCCGCCGATGGTGTGATTCAGCGCCTTCTCAACCACGTCAGAAGGCCAGCCGTTTTCATGGACCAGGGTGGATGCCGTCCGCCTCAGGTCATGCACCGTGAACGCAGGAACCTCTTGCCCCTGCAAGGCGGTTTTCAGCGCCGTGTTGATGGCGTTGTGCGCGAATGGCTTGGTCAGACTGCCGCGCCCAGGCATGACAAGATCGCTACCGCCGGCCAGCGAATGAAGCTCACGGAATAGCCCGACGGCCTGCTGCGACAGATAGACAATGTGGGGCTTGCCGGTCTTGGAATTCTCGGCGGGGATATGCCATTCCCCTTCATCAAGATGCACGTCCGCCCATCGGGCGAGCAGCAATTCAGACTTGCGAACCATTGTCAGCAGGATCAGATGCAGGCCGATCTTGAATTGCCGGCGGATGTTGGATTCAAACGCGGCCTTGAGAAAGGCCCGGATTTCCTCCGGGGACAATGCCCGCTCCCGTGACTTTGCCTTGAATACATGGCGCATAGGCAAGGCCATGACAGGGTTTGTATTCAGCAGGCCACAGGTAACGGCATAGTCGCACAGCCGTTTCAGCGTCCCGCGAATCTGCCCCGCCGCCGCATCAAACCCGTGGTCTTTCTTGCGCCAGATGATCGAACGGACATCCTCGGTGGTCACGTCCCGCATGGGCTTGTCGCCGATGAACGGCAGAATGTCCTTGTCCAGATACCGGCGCGGAATGGTGTTGTCCTTCCTGTCCTTGGCCTGAATCTCGCGGAAAAACCGCTCGGCGAAATCCTCGACCGTGGTTGAGTCCGCCGCCGCCACCTTGGCAAGTTGCTTCTGCTTTGCCGGGGAATGGCCCATCGCCGCCGATTCCGCCGCCTCGTCGCGCTTGATGCGGGCATTCTTGAGAGTCAGCGCCGGATACTTGCCCAGGGTCAGCTTTTCCACCTTGCCATTCAGGCGGTAGCGATAGCGCCACACGATCCCGCCGGTAGGGAATACCTCGACATACAGCCCCCGCTCATCGCTCACGATGTAGGGCTTGTCCTTCGGTTTCAGCGCCTTCAATGCCGTGTCGGTCAGTGCCATGATGCCCCCCAACTATGTCCAAGTACCTCGGTTTCCAATGTCCAAGTTGCCACATGGACACCTACTTGGACATAAAAACCTTTGGCTTCCCGTGAATCTGTTTGGACATTGTAGGACATAAAAAGCCGCATTCAAGCGGGTTTCGTGGCTGTCTTTAGATTTCGTTGAATCGCTTTGGAAGTCGTTTTATTTCCCGATGCAAAAACGACCAAAAATCTCGCCCAACAAGTCGTCAGCGGTGTACTCACCAGTGATCGATGTCAGTGCTTTTTGCGCCAGGCGAAGCTCTTCGGCAAATAAGTCGAGCTGCTGTAGGCGGTCTTTCGCTGCGGAGAGGTGCTGGTGGGTTGCTCGCAGGGCGCGCAGGTGGCGTTCTCGAGCAATGAACACGTCTTCGCTTGGGCGCCAGCCGACGATGCGTAGAAGCTCCTCGCGAAGCAGGTCGACTCCCGCCCCCGATTTGGCGGATAAGGCAATGATCGGTCCGGTCAGATCATCGTGTCGCCCGGGAGGTTCCTCGGTCAGATCGATCTTGTTGAAGACGGTGACACGGGCGATTTGTGGTGGCAATTGTTGGGCGATGGCCAGTTCGGCTGGACCGATGCCGGCACGCGCATCGACCAGCAATATAACCACATCGGCCTGATCGATGGCTCGCCAGGTGCGTTCGATGCCCATGCGCTCGATTTGATCGTCGGTCTCGCGCAAACCGGCGGTGTCGGTGAAATGCAGGGGGATGCCGGCAAGTTGCAGGACGCCGCGCACCAGATCGCGGGTCGTTCCCGGCTGGGCGTTGACAATCGCCAGTTCGTCGCCAGCCAGACGATTAAGCAAACTGGATTTGCCGACGTTCGGCTGGCCCGCGAGAACGACGTGTAAGCCACTCTGCAACAGACTTCCTTGCTTTGCGCGATCGAAAACCTGTGCCAGGCGTTGCTGCAATTGCTCAAGGCGCCCGTGGGCGTCTGTCGACTCGAGAAAATCGATTTCCTCTTCGGGAAAATCGAGGTTGGCTTCGACCAAGGCACGGAGTTCGATCAGTTGCTCGAGCAACGCGTCGATCTCTCTGGAAAATTCGCCTTGCAGTGAACGCGCCGCGCTGCGAGCCGCCGCGAAGCTGGCGGCGTCGATCAGATCGATCACCGCTTCGGCCTGGGCCAGATCGAGCTTGCCGTTGAGGTAGGCACGACGGGTGAATTCGCCCGGCTCGGCGAGACGAGCGCCAAGCTCCAGACAGCGAGCAAGCAGCATTTGCATTACCAGCGGCCCGCCGTGTCCGTGCAGTTCGAGCACGTCTTCACCGGTGAATGAGTGCGGCGCGGGGAAGTAGAGCAGCAAACCCTTGTCGAGCACTTGTCCGGCGGCATCACGGAATGTCGTGACGCTGGCCAGACGCGGCGATGGGATTCTGCCGCTCAGCGCTTTGGCAACAGCGGCCAATCCCGTTCCTGAAACTCGCACCACGCCAATCCCACCGCGGCCAGGCGCGGTGGCGATGGCGGCGATCGTATCGGGGCCTGAACCGACGTCAGGCTTTACTATCGTTGGCGGCCTTTCCGCCACCCTCGATCATCCGGGTAATCTGCCATTGCTGGGCGATGGAGAGGATGTTGTTGACCACCCAGTAAAGCACCAGCCCGGCCGGAAAGAAGAAGAACATCGCCCCGAAAATGAATGGCATCATCATCATCACTTTCGCCTGGATCGGGTCGGGCGGTGTCGGGTTCAACTTGGTCTGGATCAGCATGGTGACGACCATGATGACTGGCAGCACGTAATAGGGATCGGCGGCGGAAAGATCCTTGATCCACAGCACCCACGGCGCGTCACGAATCTCGACAGCACCCAACAAGGCCCAGTACAGGGCGAGAAAGACCGGAATCTGCACGGCGATCGGCAGGCAACCACCAAGCGGGTTGATCTTTTCGCGCTTATACAGCGACATCATCTCGGCATTGAGCTTTTGACGATCGTCGCCATAGCGCTCCTTGAGTTCCATCAGCCGCGGGGTAACGGTGCGCATTTTGGCCATCGATTTGTAGCTCGCCGCCGATAACGGGAAAAAAAGCAGCTTGATGGCGACGGTGAGCAACACGATCGCCCAGCCCCAGTTGCCGACGACGCTGTGGATCGCGCCCAAGCACCAGAAAATGGGGGCGGCGATGACCGTCAGCCAGCCATAATCGACGACTAGCGGCAAGCCCTCGGCGCCTACCCCGCCATCGGACTTGGCTTTTGCCAGTTTATCGAGCGTGCTTTGGATTTGCGGACCGGCAAACAACGGTACTGAAAAAACGGTCTTCGATCCCGGACTCACCGCCGGCACCGGCACGATGACCCCGGCGCTAATCACCGGCTCCGCTCCGCCTTCCAGCTTGCGAATGTAGTATTCCCGCGACAAACCGGGTTCGGGTAGCCAGGCCGAAACGAAATAATGTTGCACCATGGCGATCCAACCGTCGTCGGCTTTGTTGGCAAATTTTGGATTTCCTTTGACGATGTCATCGAAGGTGACTTTCTGGTACCTCTCCTTGTCGGTATAGACGGCCGGACCAGTGAACGTGGAGAGCATCGAACTTTCGCCTTCCGGTGCTTTGCTGTCACGTTGCAGCTGGTAGTAGGCATGAGCGGACAGCACCTTGTCGCCATGGTTGTCGATTTCATGCATCACGTCGATCAAGTAACTGCCTCGCGTGAAGGTGTAAAGCTTGCTGACCTTGACACCGTTGATCAGAGGGCCTTCAAGTCGAAGTTGCACCGTCTGCGAGTCGGCAGCCAGTTCTCGGTTGCCGGCGGTGGCGATAAAAACCGTCTTGTGGTTGGGTAGTTGGTCGCCGATCAAGCCACTCTGCGCGACGTACCGATGCTTGTTGTCGAACAGCGCGAAGCGCTTGGCTTTGTCAACGTTGTCTTGAAAGTTTTCGAACTCCATCCGGACAATGTCGCCTCCCTGAGTGGCGACCCATGCCGTAAATAAATCGGTCTTGACGGCAATCGTTTCAAGTTTCTCGCTCGTTGAAGGCGATTTCGCATCTGGAGCCGCCGGCGCTGCTGTGTGCAGATTGGTCGATGGAGTCGGGGCTGCGGCTTGCACCGGACTGCCAGCCGGTGGGCTGACGACCTTCGGTTGATTGTATTTCTGCCAGGCATCCCAAAGCATGACCAACGAAAAGGTGAAAACCAAGAGCAGAATCAGGCGCAGGCGTTGGGTATCCATGGAGGCCTATATGATGAATTGAAGAGTCAGGGAACGGGATCGAAGCCGCCAGCATTCCAGGGATGGCAACGGCATAGACGGTTGACTGCCAGCCACGTCCCTTTGCCGACACCGTGCTTTCGTAGTGCGTCAGCGGCATATTCCGAGCAACTTGGCCAGAACCGGCATCGCTGGCCAAACATCGGGCTGATTGCATAACGGTAACCGGCGATCAGCGCCAGCAATAGGTGTTTCATTGACTTAGCGTCCCAAAAATTCCATTTTTGCCAGGGTTTCACGATGCTGCCTGAGCGTGATCCTGGTTCTGGCCGCATCGGGGGTGACATCAGCTACGTCGGATCACGCGATAAGGTCATCTTGCTCAGCAGCTTGCGTATCTCCTCCGCCATCAATCGTCGATCGATGACCGTCGGCTTACAGGCCACTCGCAAGACGAAATCGCAGGCTTGCAAACGTGGCCGTAACAGGCGAAAACCTTCTCGGCCAAGCCGACGCAAGAGATTTCTGTCGACCGCGCGACGGACGAAGCGTTTCGCCACCACCAGGCCAAGACGCGCCTCCCTCGCTTCCTCGCTGCCCCGGGGACGGTAATGCAGCAGGAAATGCCGACTTTTCAGGGCTCTCCTGAAACCAAAAACGGATGAATACTCATCCGTTCTGACCAGGCGGTAACGCTTCGGAAAACCGTTGTCAGCTACTATGACCTCTCCAATGATACGGCCAAGCGCAATCAAACCGCGAGACGATGACGACCTTTGGCGCGACGAGCCCTAATCACAGCACGACCACCGCGGGTAGACATGCGAACAAGAAAGCCGTGCGTACGCTTGCGGCGGACGACCGACGGTTGATAAGTACGTTTCATGTTTAAACCCTTGAAGTCTAGGCGAAGTGAACGCGCTATTAGACTGCTTTTTAGTGAGTGGTGTCAAGATGTCAGATCGGCGGAACGATCGCACAAATGATCATGACATGGCGAGGAAGTCTCTTCTTGCGTGCTGCTGGCTTGGGTCAGTTCTGACCCAAGCCTCATCCAATCTTCCCGAGTGGTAAGTTACCTGAAGCCTGCGATCCTGAGGTTGGCACCGTTTGATCGCTTACCAAGCCACCTCGAAATCGTTCGACTCACCGACTCGGGCATGCTCAGATCGCCCCGGTGTCGCGCAACCCGGCAATCTCCTCGTCCGAGTACGCCAGACTGCGCAAAATCTCGTCGGTGTGCGCGCCTAGCGTCGGACCCAGCCATTCGGTTTGCCCTGGCGTGAGCGACAATTTCGGGACGATGCCGGGTATTTTGAACGGCTTACCATCAGGCAAGGTCGCCGATTCGAGCATTTGTCGGGCAAGATATTGCGCATCGGTGAAGATATCGGCGATCGAGTAGACGCGGGAGGCTGGCACATCGGCGGCAGCCAGCACCTGAATGATCTCACTTTCCTCCCGCACCGATGTCCAGGTGTTGATCGCGGCGTAGATTTCGTCGCGCCTCAGGTCGCGACCGGCGTTATCGGTCAATTGCTCGTCATTGGCCAGGTCGCCGCGGCCGATCGCCAACATCAGTCGCCTGAATATCGCGTCGCCATTGGCGCCGATGGCGACGTATTTGCCATCGCGGGTGGTATGCGTGCTCGACGGGGTGATCCCAGGCATGATGTTGCCGGTGCGTTCGCGGATGAAACCGAAAACGTCGAATTCGGGAACCAAGGATTCCATCATCGCGAAAACCGCTTCATACAGCGCGACATCGACCACTTGTCCCTGGCCGCTGCGTTCCTTGTGCCGCAAAGCGATCAAGGTGCCGATGACGCCCCATAAGGCAGCGATCGAATCACCGATCGAGATGCCGGTTTTGACTGGCGGACGGTCGGGAAAACCGGTGACATATCGAAGTCCGCCCATCGATTCGCCAATCGCACCAAATCCGGGCTGCTGTGCCAAAGGCCCGGTTTGTCCGAAACCGGAAAGACGCAACATCACCAGTCCGGGATTGATCGTCGAAAGCTTATCCCAACCCAACCCAAGTTTTTCGAGGACACCTGGACGAAAGTTCTCGATCAGCACATCGGCGTCAACCACCAGTTTTTCGACGATCTGCCGACCGGCGGGATGCTTGAGATTGACGGTCAACGATTTTTTGTTGCGCGACTGGACGTACCACCACAAGGAGGTGCCTTGGTAGAGCTTGCGCCATTTGCGCAACGGGTCGCCGCCGTCGGGCGACTCGATTTTGATCACCTCGGCACCGAATTCGGCCAGGATGCGGGCGGCGAAAGGTCCGGCGATCAGGCTGCCGAGTTCGAGGACTTTGAGATCGCGCAGGGGTGGCGTCGATGGTTTCATGAGCAGGACGCGATCTGCCGTAAAAAAGCGGGGCACTGCTCCAAGACACGCTTGACCGGACGCGAGGCGGAATGTTCCCCCCGATTGAGGCATTCGCCGACCCGTCGCTCCGGGACAGCGATCCCAAACCGGGCCCAAATCAGCGCTTGTACCACTCGCCGGGTCCATGGCGCAAACGGCAACACCATCCGGGGCGGCATCGACCCGACAATCCGCGGGCGGTTCCACACCCCCAGGGCCATCGCCAGTTTTCGACAGGCACCGTGAGGACGCCCCAATGCTTCCTCTGCCACTCCCCCCTCGCTGGCCGCTCGGGCCGTCCTCAGTCCACGATCGGCCGTCCGCACCTGCACGCCGACCACCCGGGGCGACTCGACCGCTTTCATCCCCGCTTGCTGACGCAACCGAATGACCATCTTCCCACGGTTGCCCCGTCCCTCTGCCCCAAGCTTGTGCGCATCAACCTTATCCATTGACGGACCCAATCCCATACTGCGTATTAATTGGCCTGGATGATAACCAACGCGCCGCCGTATACCGTGGCACGTCTGGTTGACCGAGCCTTCGACCGATTCAGCACATTCACCCATTGGCTGAGGAGAGTGATTCTGCAATATTTCGTGAGGATGGACCAGCATGACGAACGCCTTGGCTGCGGACGTAGAGTCATTCTTTCGAGCCACGCCGTGGCGGCGAGCGCCGTTACCTCCTCGACGAAGAACGGCCGCCGCGGGCAATCAAGAAAGCGGCGTTCGCTCGCCGGAATCGAGAAGCCGACGGCGTTGCGTCATTCGTTTGCGACACATCGGCCGGTGAATGACGACGACACTTACGCGTTACAGACGATGTTGGACCGTGCGATGATGAGGTCACCCCTGTTCCATTCACCAGCTCTGAAGCTTGGCGTAGGTGGCGCCCGTTCCGGTGGATGCCGGGGGATGATTTCCGGTGCTCCTGGGCGCGTATATATTCCAATAATGCGTACCGCCCCTCCCGTGCCTTCCTTTCGGAAGATCGATCAATCCCGGTTCGAATCGTCACCCGACCGATGGTTCTGAATGGGCTTTCGCGGCATTGAACCTCGGCCGGGATCAGTCCTTGCCTATCCCGGCAGACGATCGTCGGCGGGCACGTTCAGCCGCCGGCTGCGGACGAGCTGATAGGGGCGCAGCAAGTATGTCAGCGAGGCGAAACCGCTCCAGATGTGCACCAGGCGGGTGAAGGGGAAGATCAGGAAGATGGTCATCCCGAGGAACATATGCAACTTGAACACCCAGTGCGTATCCGCCAGCAATTCGACGCCGCCGCTCTGGAAGGTGACCAGATGTTGCGCCCAACCGGCAAGACGCAGCATGACGCTACCGTCAAGATGCGCCCACGACAGTGGCAGCGAAATCAATCCCAAGGCCAGTTGCAGCCAGAACAGGATCAGAATCAGGTTGTCGCTGGTTTTCGAGGTGGCACGGATGCGTTCGTCACTCAGCCGGCGATGGAGCAGGATCGAAACGCCGATGAAGGCCAGAATGCCGAAAAAGCCGCCGGAGAGAATCGCCATCAATTGTTTGCCGCCGGCGCTGATGAATGGCTGATAAAGCGCATGCGGCGTCAGCATGCCGACGAAGTGGCCGAAGAGGAGGAACAACACACCGATATGGAAAAGATTGCTGCCCCAGCGCAGTTGTCCGGTGCGCAGCAATTGGGAGGAATCGCTTTTCCAGGTGTATTGGTCGCGGTCGAAACGCATCAGGCTGCCGACCAGAAAGACGGTCAGGCAAATATAGGGGTAATAGCCGAACAGTAAGGTATCGAGCCAGGGATTCATTTGTAAACTCCTCGCGGGGCAGAGGAACGGACGACATGGATGGGTTGAACCGGTCGGGACTGGCCAAGCGACGAACAGCCGGTGAAGGCTGGCGGCTCGTCCCAGACGCTGTCCACGGGCGGTTCGGCGACGGCAGCCACCGGCTGAGCGGTGGTGCCAGCCAGTTCGAGCAGCGCGGCGAACAGGCTTGCGTAGTCACTATGCCGCTCGACCAACGCCGCGTGGATTGCGTTGAGAATGTGCGTCATTTCGCCGACAAATTCGCTGGCTTGAGATGGTGCCAGCGTCGAGGCGAATTCGAGCGCCGCCGGCAGGTAATCCGGCAGTTCGTCGTCGGCGAGGTACAAACCGGCGCTGGCATAGGTCTGCGCCAAGTCGATCATCGCCGGACCGCGCTCGCGCGAATCACCGTGCACGTGTTCGAAGAGATGCAGCGACGTCGACCGGCCGCGATCGAAACACTCGACATAGTCGGCTTCGAGTTCGAGTGCCGGGGTGGCCGCCAGCCGGTCGAGTAGCGTCTGCAGTTGACATAGAGAGGCTGCGCCTAGGGCCTGTTCGTCGCGCAGGGTATCGGCGATCACCGACAGGTGGCGCAACGTGTCGCCGGTCGGATAACTCAGCAGCCGTGACAGCGCGCGCAGGGTCCTGGCGGCCGTCGAAGCGGGAATCAACCCGTTCATGCGCTAAACCTCCAACTTGATCGGAATCGTCCGCCGCTTGCGGGCACCAAACAGGCTCTGTTCGCTGACCCCGTCCGAACAGCCGTTACCGAACGAGAAGCCGCAACTGCCGCGCACGTCGAAGGTGTTTTCGGCGTACTCGCGGTGCGTGCTTGGAATGACAAAGCGGTCTTCGTAATTGGCGATCGCCATCACCTGATACATCTCCTCGACTTCGGCCAGACTCATCCCGACCTGTTTGAGGACTTCGGAATTTTCCCGGCCATCGACGTGCTTGGCGCGCATGTAGCTGCGCATCGCCAGCATCCGTTCGAGCGCCCGCTCGACCGGTACCGGATCGCCAGCGGTCAATAGATTGGCGAGATATTTGACCGGGATGCGCAGTTGCGAGACATCGGGTATTTCGCCATTGCTGCCGAGGTGACCGGCGTGCGCGGCGGTGCTGATCGGCGAAAGCGGCGGCACGTACCAGACCATCGGCAGCGTGCGGTATTCGGGATGCAGCGGCAGGGCGACCTTCCAGTCCACGGCCATTTTGTAGACCGGACTGTTGCGCGCCGCCTCCAGCCAGGTGTCGGGGATGCCGTCGACGCGGGCCTGGGCGATGATCTTCGGATCGTTTGGGTCGAGGAATATCTGCAGTTGCGCCGCGTAAAGGTTGACCTCATGCTGGACGCTCGCCGCCTCGGCGATCCGGTCGGCGTCGTAGAGCAGCACGCCGAGGTAGCGGATGCGCCCGACACAGGTTTCCGAACAGACCGTCGGTTGACCCGACTCGATACGCGGATAGCAGAAAATGCACTTTTCGGCCTTGCCGCTTTGCCAGTTGTAGTAGATCTTCTTATACGGGCAGCCGGAAACGCACATCCGCCAGCCGCGGCATTTGTCCTGATCGATCAGCACGATGCCGTCCTCCTCGCGCTTGTAGATCGACCCGGACGGGCAGGAGGCGACGCAGGCCGGATTCAGACAGTGTTCGCACAATCGCGGCAGATACATCATGAAGGTATTTTCGAACTGACCGTAGATTTCCTTCTGGATGTCGTCGAAGTTGCGGTCTTTGCTCCGTTTGCTGAATTCGCCGCCGAGAATTTCTTCCCAGTTCGGTCCCCATTCGATCTTTTCCATCCGCTTGCCGGTGAGCAGACTGCGTGGCCGGGCAGTCGGCGCGGCCTTCATCTCCGGCGCCGATTGCAGGTGCTGGTAGTCAAAGGTGAAGGGTTCGTAGTAGTCGTCGATTTGCGGCATGTTCGGGTTGGCGAAGATCCGGGTCAGCACTTTCCAGCGCGCGCCCTGGCGCGGTTCGATGCGGCCGTCGGCCTGCCGTTGCCAACCACCCCGCCAACGGTCCTGGTCTTCCCAATCCTTGGGATAGCCGATACCGGGTTTGCTCTCGACATTGTTGAACCAGGCGTATTCCATCCCCGGCCGGCTGGTCCACACGTTCTTGCAGGTCACCGAGCAGGTGTGGCAGCCGATGCATTTGTCAAGGTTGAGGACCATGCCGATTTGCGCGCGAATCTTCATGCGTGTGCTCCCTGAGACGTTGCGCCCGCCGGCGCGTTGGGCGTATCGAGCCAATCGACGCGGGCCATCTTGCGAACGATGACGAATTCGTCCCGGTTGGTGCCGATCGTCCCGTAATAGTTGAAACCGTAGCTGAACTGGGCGTAGCCGCCGATCATGTGCGTCGGCTTGAGGACCACCCGCGTCACCGAGTTGTGGATGCCCCCCCGGGCACCGGTGATTTCCGATCCAGGTGTGTTGACGATTTTTTCCTGCGCGTGGTACATCAACACCATGCCCGGGTTGACGCGCTGACTGACCACGGCCCGGGCGGTGATCGCCCCGTTGACGTTGAACAGCTCGACCCAGTCGTTATCGACGATTTTCGCCGCCCGGGCGTCGTCCTCGCTCAACCAGACGATCGGGCCGCCACGACTGAGGGTCAGCATCATCAGGTTGTCGGTGTAGGTCGAGTGGATGCCCCACTTCTGGTGCGGGGTGATGAAGTTGAGGACGATCTCCGGGTTGCCGTTCCGCTTGACACCCTGGATTTCCGCCGTGGTTTTCAGGTCCACCGGCGGCCGGTAGCTGGCCAGCCCTTCGCCGAAGGCAATCATCCACGGGTGATCAAGGTAGAACTGCTGACGGCCGCTGAGGGTTCGCCATGGGATCAATTCGTGGACGTTGGTGTAGCCGGCGTTATAAGAGACCGTTTCGCTTTCGATGCCGCTCCAGGTCGGCGAGCTGATGATCTTGCGCGGCTGTGCCTGGATGTCACGATAACGGATTTTTTCGTCCTCGCGGTACAACGCCAAGTGGGTGTGATCGCGACCGGTCTGCTTGCCGAGCGCTTTCCAGGCTTTGACCGCGACGTGGCCGTTGGTCTCCGGCGCCAGTTGCAGGATCACTTCACAGGCATCGATGTCACTGTCGATTTGTGGCAGACCGTGCGTCGCACCCTCGGTGAGAACGATGCCGTTCAACTCGCCAAGTTGTCGAACCTCGTCGCCGGTGTTCCAGGCGATGCCCTTGCCCCCGTTGCCGAGCTGGCTCATCAAGGGACCAAGGGCGGTGAAGCGCTGATAGACGTTCGGATAGTCGCGTTCGATCACCTGTATCTGCGGCGCTGTCTTGCCGGGAATCAGCGCGGTTTCGCCGCGCTGCCAATCCTTGACCCCTAGGGGCTGCGCCAGTTCGGCGGCGGTATCGTGCATCAGCGGACTGAGCACCACATCCCTCTCGACGGCGAGGTGCCCGACACAGATTTCACTGAATTTACGGGCGAAACCCTTATAGATTTCCCAATCGCTGCGCGCCTGCCAAGCCGGGTCGACCGCTGCCGACAGCGGATGGATGAATGGGTGCATGTCGCTGGTGTTGAGGTCGTTCTTCTCGTACCAGGTCGCTGTCGGCAAAACGATATCCGAATAAAGGCAGGTGGTGCTCATCCGGAAATCGAGAGTCACCAGCAGATCGAGCTTGCCTTGTGGCGCCTGATCGTGCCAGACCACCTCGAGAGGCCGGGCGCTTTCGTCGCCGAGATCCTTGCCTTGCACGCCATTGCTGGTGCCGAGCAAGTGCTTGAGGAAGTATTCGTGCCCCTTGCCCGATGAGCCGAGCAGATTCGACCGCCAAACGAACAGGTTGCGCGGCCAGTTGGCCGGATGGTCGGGATCGGTGCAACTCAACTTCAGCGTGCCGTTTTGCAAGGACTGGACGACGTGGGTTTTGGCGTCGACGCCAGCCGCAGCGGCGTCGCGCGCCACCTGCAACGGATTGGTCTGCAGTTGCGGTGCCGACGGTAGCCAGCCCATCCGCTCGGCACGAACGTTGTAGTCGATCATCGATCCGGTGTACTGCGAACGGTCGGCGAGCGGTGACAGCACTTCAGCGAGATCAAGTTTTTCGTAACGCCACTGATCGGTATGGGCATAGAAGAAACTGGTCGAATTCATTTGCCGCGGCGGACGCAGCCAGTCCAGGGCAAAGGCCAGCGCCGTCCAGCCGGTCTGCGGGCGCAGTTTTTCCTGGCCGACGTAGTGCGACCAGCCGCCGCCGCTCTTGCCGACACAGCCGCAGAGCATCAACATGTTGATCACCCCGCGGTAATTCATGTCGCAGTGGTACCAGTGGTTCATCGCCGCGCCGATGATGATCATCGATTTGCCTTGGGTTTTCTCGGCGTTTTCGGCGAACTGGCGGGCCACGGCGATTACCTGCTCGCGTGGCACGCCGGTGATCGATTCCTGCCAGGCGGGGGTATACGGCGTGTTGTCATCGTAGCTCTGCGCAGCCTGTTCGCCTGGAAGGCCGCGAGCAACGCCGTAATTGGCGAGTTGCAGGTCGAAGACCGTCGCCACATACGCCGCGAATTCGCCGACTTCGCCGACCAATGTCAATTGCTGCACCGGCACGGTCCGCGCCAACACCTCGTTTTGCGTGTTGTGCGGGAAGTGTTCGCTGCTGATGCCGCCAAAGTAGGGGAAGCCGACCAGCGCAGTAGCCGGGGCCGAGTCGTCTTCGAGCAACGACAGCCGCAGTTTGACTGGATTCCCATGCTCAGCCTCCTTGCTTTCCAGGTTCCATTTACCCTGGTCGGAGCGGCCTTCGGCGCCCCAGCGGAAACCGATCGAACCGTTCGGCAGCACCGGTCTCCCCTGGTCGTCGAAAGCGATTGTTTTCCATTCCGGATTGTTGTCCTGGCCGAAACGGTCGATGAAATCGCTAGCCCGCAGATAGCGCTCCGGAACCAGCAATCGCTGACCGGCGGGCGTGGTATGCGGTTTGAGCAACACCAGCAAGGGCAGATCGGTGTAACGACGAGCGTAATCGTCGAAATACGCGCAACGCCGGTCGACATAGAATTCCTTGGCGATCACGTGCCCCATGGCGGTGGCCACCGCCGCGTCGGTACCCTGTTTGGGATGCAGCCAGAGGTCGGCGAGTTTGGCGACTTCCGAGTAATCGGGGGTCACCGCCACCGTTTTCGCCCCTTTGTAGCGGACTTCGGTGAAAAAATGCGCGTCAGGCGTCCGCGTCTGCGGCACGTTCGATCCCCAGGCGATGATGAACGTCGAGTTGTACCAGTCGGCCGATTCGGGGACGTCGGTCTGCTCGCCCCAGATCTGCGGGCTCGACGGCGGCAGGTCGCAATACCAGTCGTAGAAGCTCATGCAGACGCCGCCGATCAGGCTCAGATAGCGGCTGCCGGCCGCGTAGCTGACCATCGACATCGCCGGGATCGGTGAAAAACCGATCACCCGATCGGGTCCGTGAGTCTTGACGGTATATACATTGGCCGAGGCGATGATCTCGTTCACCTCGTCCCAGGTCGAACGGACAAAGCCGCCGAGACCGCGGAGGCGTTGATAATCACGGCGTTTGTCGTCGTTTTCGACAATCGACGCCCAGGCGGCGACCGGATCGAGACGCTGCCGAGCGTCACGCCAGCTTTTCAGCAGCCGGCCGCGGACCATCGGGTATTTGACGCGATTGGCGCTGTACAGATACCAGGAATACGAGGCGCCGCGTGCGCAGCCGCGCGGTTCGTGATTGGGCATGTCCCAACGCGTGCGCGGGTAATCGGTCTGCTGGGTTTCCCAGGTGACGATGCCGCCCTTGACGTAGATCTTCCAGGAACAAGACCCGGTGCAGTTGACGCCGTGCGTCGAGCGGACAATCTTGTCGTGCGCCCAGCGGTTGCGATACGTATCTTCCCAGGTGCGGTCCTCGCCGGTGACCGTGCCATGGTCGTCCGCGAAAGCTTCTTTCGGTGTGGAAAAATAGCGCAGGCGATCGAGAAAGTGGCTCATAGGGATTCCTTGAAACGTGAAGGACGGTGGTTCAGGAGGTTTTCAGGGGTTCTTGACGTAAGCGTTGGCCCGCAAATAGAACCACCAATTGAGCACCAGACACAGAGCGTAAAAAAGCGCGAAACCGTACATCGCGTACTCCGGAGTGCCGGCCTTGATTTGCTGACCGATGACCACCGGGGCGATGAAAGCACCGTAAGCGGCGATCGCCGATGTCCAACCGAGTACCGGGCCGGCTTGCTGACGGTCGAAGATCACGCCGATGGTGCGGAAAGTTGAGCCGTTGCCGATGCCACTGGCGGCGAAAAGCAGGACGAACAGGGCCATGAAGGTCGGGAAGTATTGTTCGGGCGTCGCCGATTTGTACGCCATCATCATCACATAGCCGACGGCGATCGAGGCGCCGACCATGATCAGCGAAATCACCTGGGTGACGATCGAACCGCCTTTCTTGTCCGAAATCCAACCGCCGATCGGCCGGACCATCGCGCCGACGAACGGTCCAATCCAGGCATAGGTCAACGCGGACGGCGCGTTCGGATTCTTCAGCGTGTGCTGCATCACCCCGGAAGCGTCCGGCACATGGCTGATGCCGAAGATCACGGTGATCGACAACGGCAAAGCCATCGAAAAACCGATGAACGAACCGAAAGTGACCACATATAGAAGGGTCATCGACCAAGTGTGCTTATCGCCGAAAATCGCAAATTGACGGGCAATGTTGTCCTTCATCGTTCCGAAGGCGGTCAATTTCATCACCAGCAGCGTACTGGCAACAATCAGCGGCATCGCCAGCCACATGTTCAACAGACCGAGCCCGGTCGGTGGCGGCAGATAGAGATAAAGCCCGATGCCGGCCGGCACGAAAGACAGGGTGTACAGCCAGATGATTTTCAGGAACGCCGCGATCGTGCCGCCGATCGCCGGCGAAACGGTCGCCAGGTTGTTCATCCCGAACCAGCACAGAATCGACAGTGGCACCAGCGACAGCAACCAGGCGAAACCGGCGTTCTGAATGTAAGTCGGCGTTCCGGCAGCGATCTTGCCGAAAATCCAGCCGCTGTCCTTGACCAGGATCATCGGCTCGCCTCCGAAAGAGCCGAACAGGCTGACGGTCATCACCAGCGGGATGACGATCTGCATCGTCGTCACCCCGAAATTGCCCAGTCCGGCGTTCAGCCCCAACGCCGTCCCTTGCAGGCGCTTCGGAAAAAAGGTGCTGATGTTTGACATCGAGCTGGCGAAGTTGCCGCCGCCGACGCCGGACCACAGCGCCATCAACTGGAAGACCCATAACGGCCAGTCCTTGTGCTGCAAAGCGATGCCGGTACCGATCGCCGGTGAAAGCAGCATGGCGGTGGTCAGGAAGATGGTATTGCGGCCACCGGACAAGCGGATCAGGAACGACGCCGGGATGCGCATCGTCGCCCCGGCGAGACCAGCGATGGCGGTCAGGGTGAACAACTCGGGCTGACTGAACGGAAAGCCCAGGTTGAGCATCTGCACGGTGATGATCCCCCACATGCCCCAGATGGCGAAGCCGCAGAGCAAGGCGGGCACCGAAATCCACAGGTTGCGGTAGGCGATGCGCTTGCCGGTGCTTTCCCAGAATTGTTCGTCCTCTGGACGCCAGTCGATGATATCGGCCGAACTGGTGCGTGCCGGAGTGGTGGTCGATGTGCTGAGCATGATGGTTTATCAAATAAGAATGGAAGGGGCCGAGCGGGAATCAACGACGGGCATCGAGCGTATGGATCAAATGAGTACCGCGGACTTCGGTGAAGTACATCCAGATCAGCGACACCCAAACCACGCCGTACATCAGCATGAAGGCGCTTGAGCGGATGCCGGTCAGGTCCATCAGCGCGCCGAACATGATCGGCAGCACGAAACCACCCAGGCCGCCGGCCAGGCCGACGATGCCGGAGATCACACCGATGTTCTGCGGGTATTCGTCGGAGATGTACTTGAAAACCGAGGCTTTGCCGAAAGCCCAGGCTATGCCGAGAATGAACACCAGCGCGGTAAACACGTAGACATTCAGGCCAATATGGAAAGACTTCGCGCCATTGACGGTGGTCACCGTGAAATCGGTCTGCGGATAGCTGAGAATGAACAACGCCACCCAGCTCAGCCACAACACCCACCAAGTCACCGCGTGAGCCCCAAAACGGTCGGAGAACCAACCGCCAACGGCGCGCAGCACTCCGCCAGGCAGGGAAAAACAGGCGGCGAGCAGCGCGGCGGTCTGGATGCTCAAGCCGAACTCACCGACGTAGTACTGCACCATCCACAGGCTCAAGGCCACATAACCGCCGAAGACGATCGAGTAATACTGACAGAGCTTCCAGACCTTGGGATCTTTCAGCGCCTGCAACTGCTCACGCCAGGTGATTTTCGAATCGACCAAGTGCGCCGGGTCGGCGTGACTGAAAAGCCAGAAAATTATCGCCGTCAGTAACATTACGGCCGCATAGACCTGCGGCACCATCGTCCAGCCGAAAGCGACCAGCAGCGCCGGCGCGACGAATTTGTTGACCGCCGCACCGGAGTTCCCGGCACCGTAGATACCCATCGCGAAACCTTGCCGCTCACGGGAGAACCAACGTGCGACGTATGGCGTGCCCACCGAAAATGAGCCACCGGCTAGCCCGACGAACAATCCAAGCACCAGAAAATGCCAGAACGCCGTGGCGTGGGAAATGAGATAGATTGGTAGCACACAGCAGATCATCAGCGTGAACAGCACGATCCGACCGCCATACTTGTCGGTCCACATGCCGAGCGGTACGCGGATCAGCGAGCCGGTAAGCACTGGCGTCGCGGTCAATAAACCGAATTCGGTGGCATTGAGACCCAGGTTGGTTTTGATCGGGATGCCGATCACCCCGAACATCATCCAGACCATAAAACAAACCGTGAACGCCAGCGTGCTGACGATCAGGACGGCCAGCCCTTGCCCTTTCCTGCCCATGGAATTCGCCCCCGAGTGCTACTGAAAAATCATGCGAATAGCTTATTGAGAAGCCGTGGGGAAAACCGTGATGTAGGTCAATTCTGAAAAATTCCCTGTCGGGCGTAGGGTGCGCGGACGATTCGAACGAAGGAGACGAGCAGACCGATTGGCCGGCGCTTGGACCAGTCCACCGACTGACAGATTATCCGCGCCTGTGGCATTACAAAGAAAACATGCCACACCAGCATGGGGGGCTGGGCTCGAAACTTCCGGCTAATGGAAGTCAATGGGTTCGTTCACGGCCCAGTGGCGGATGTGTTCGAAAGTGGTGGTGACACCCCCACAGACGACAACCAGAACGGTTTCGAATCGCTCAAGTTCGGGGCGTCGTTCGTAGAGAGGCGCCAGGCTCGCTCCACAGGCGGGTTCGACGAGCAAGCGATGGTCATCCAGGAAGCGTTGACACGCCACTATCGCGCTACGATCAGAGACCACCAAGCTCTGTACCGGTCGTACGGTCGTCCATTCCAACGCCTTGTGGCAGACACGTTTCGCTCCCAGCGAGGTGGCGATACTGGTGATTCGAGACAGTTCGACAATTTCCCCGGCTTGCATCGCGGCATGGAAGGAAGCCGCGCCGTCGGTTTCAACGGCGATAATCGGGATTCGATCCCAGCGATGACGACGCAGCCCTTCGGCTACCCCGGCCAGCAAACCGCCACCGCCAACTGAGAGCACGATGGCGTCGGGAACCCATCCGGATTTGACGACCTCATTGATCAAAGTGGCGTGGCCCCGCCACAGTAGCGGATCGTCAAAAGGATGAATGAATGCGTCGGATGGACCGACAAGTGACAGCGCATGGTCGTTCGCTTCTTGCCAGGAGTCGCCGCATACGATGACTTCGGCGTTTTCCTGCCGAAGCAATTCCTTGGCCCGAGCAGTCGCCGTTTCCGGAACGACCACCGTGACTGGAACCGACATCATTCGTCCGGCATATGCCACGGCGAGCCCCGCGTTGCCTCCTGAAGACGAAATGAATCTTTGCGCGCCCCGTTCGCGATGCGTAGAGCATGCTAGACCGATGCCTCGAATCTTGAACGAACCGCAGGGCTGCAGCGCATCGAGCTTCAAAAGAATGCAGCGACCGGAGCTCAGACTCAAGGGTCGGGATTCAACGATCGGCGTTTCGATATGCAAAGGCATGGGACACGGGGAACGTCAGTGAACAGCTTGACCACAGCAGTAAGGCACTCAGTCGCTTGATTTTTTGGCGGTGACGCCAACTCGCGGGGTTATTCCTGGCAGCGGCAATCGCGCTAACCGTCCTCGGTCGGCGGCTTGCGCTTGATCAAAGGTAGCAACGCCTGAACATACCCTGACAAGGCATAGGCGACGAAAACACCGAACAGGGCAACCGGAGTATCGTAGGAAATGACGGCGAAGGCGATGGCGATGGCGACCACGAAGATGAACGGAACGCTACGGCGCAGGTTGAGCGTCTTGAAGCTGTAGAAAGGAATGCTGCTGACCATGGAGATGCCCGCGAAAATCACCAGCCCGCAAGCCAGCCAGCGCACCGCGGCGGGGGCGATGTCCTTATCGATCATCACCCAGAAAAAACCAGTGACCAATGCCGCCGCCGCCGGACTGGGCAGCCCCTGGAAATAGCGGCGGTCGACGACTTCCAGGGTGGTGTTGAAACGAGCCAGCCGCAGTGCGGCACCGACGCAGTAGATGAAGGCGGCGATCCAACCCAGCCGGCCCATGTCTTTCAATGCCCAGGCGTAGACCACCAGTGCCGGAGCAACGCCGAAGGAGACCATGTCGGAGAGGGAATCGTATTCGGCGCCAAAAGCGCTTTGTGTGCGGGTCATCCGCGCGACACGGCCATCGAGACCATCGAGGATCATGGCCACGAAAATCGCTATCGCCGCTTGTTCATAGCTGCCCTTCATCGCCTGGACGATGGCGAAAAAGCCGCAGAACAAGGCGGCAGTGGTAAATAGATTCGGCAGGACGTAAATCCCCCGCCGACGTAATTCCGGGTTGAACAGGGTCTTGCGAGGCTTCAATTCAGGCATCGCGTCAGCGGTTTTCGGGATCGGCCGAGATCAGGGTGACTAAAGCTGAAGAGGCCAATCAGCGCCTGCGGATACGGGAAACAATGGCGCTGACTGGCGAGTCGCCTGGTTAGCCGATTGTCGAACGCGCCACGACGGCGCGTTGTTTCGTTCGGCATGGCAAATTTGCGGCACCGACACGCTGGCCAATGATCGGCAAGCGTGAGCGGGTTTCAGTTCTTGCTTTGGTCGACCAGACGGTTTTTCTTGATCCAAGGCATCATGTCGCGCAGTTTGGCGCCGACGACTTCGACCGGATGCTGAGCGATCAGCCGGCGACGCGCGCTCATCGCCGGGTAGTTGGTGCGGCCCTCGAGAATGAACATCTTGGCGTAATCACCGTTCTGAATGCGCTTCAAAGCGGCGCGCATCGCGGTGCGTGACTGCTCGTTGATCACTTCGCCACCGGTAACGTATTCGCCGAACTCGGCATTGTTCGAAATCGAATAGTTCATATTGGCGATGCCGCCTTCGTACATCAGGTCGACGATCAGCTTCAGTTCGTGCAGACACTCGAAGTAGGCCATTTCGGGTGCGTAGCCGGCTTCAACCAGGGTTTCGAAGCCCATTTTGACCAGTTCGACGGCGCCGCCGCACAAAACGGCTTGCTCGCCGAACAGGTCGGTTTCGGTTTCCTCACGGAAGTTGGTCTCGATGACGCCACCTTTGGTGCCGCCGTTGGCAGCGGCATAAGCCAGCGCCAGGTCACGCGCCTTGCCGGAACGGTCCTGGTGCACCGCGATCAGCGAAGGAACGCCGCCGCCTTTCAGGTATTCGGAGCGGACGGTGTGACCCGGACCTTTCGGGGCGATCATGATCACGTCCAAATCGTCGCGGGCGACGATTTGGTTGTAATGGACGTTGAAGCCATGCGCAAAGGCCAGCGCAGCGCCTTTCTTCATGTTCGGCGCGATTTCTTTGTCATAAACTTGCGGTGCGCTTTCGTCCGGCAGCAGGATCATCACCACGTCGGCGTTTTTCACCGCCTTGGCGACTTCCTCGACTTTCATGCCGGCCTTTTCTGCTTTGCTCCAGGAAGAGCCGTCCCTGCGCAGACCAACCGTCACCTTGACGCCAGAGTCGCTGAGGTTTAGCGCATGTGCATGTCCTTGCGAACCATAGCCAACGATGGTGACTTTTTTGTCCTTGATCAGCGAAAGGTCGGCGTCCTTGTCGTAATAAACTTTCATGAATGGTCCTCGTTTGCTATGCGGTCTGATTAGACTTTGAGAATGCGTTCGCCTCGGCCGATGCCGCATACGCCGGTGCGAACGGTTTCGAGGATCAGGCCGGAGTCGATAGCCTGAATGAAGGAATCGAGTTTGGCCGCGCTGGCGGTGAGCTCGATGACGTAGGTTGATTCAGTGACGTCAATGATGTGACCGCGGAAGATGTCGGCTAGTCGTTTCAATTCTTCACGGTCCTTGCCGGTAGCCCGGACTTTCAGGAGCATCAGTTCGCGTTCGATGTGTGCCGATTCGGAGAGGTCGACGACCTTGACGACGTCGATCAGCTTATTCAGTTGCTTGGTGATCTGCTCGATCACCGCGTCGGTTCCCGAGGTGACGATGGTCAAACGTGACAGCGACAGGTCTTCGGTGGGGGCAACGGTCAGCGTTTCGATGTTATAGGCGCGCGCCGAAAACAGTCCGGCGACTCGCGACAGCGCCCCGGCTTCGTTCTCCAGCAGGATGGAAATGATGTGTCGCATTTTGGCTTTCCCTTACAATTCTTCACTCAGGATCATGTCCGACAGACCTTTGCCGGCGGCAACCATCGGAAAGACGTTGGCCTTCTGGTCGGTGATCACGTCCAGGAATACCAAGTCGTCCTTGTGTTCGACGAATGCCTTGCGCAGCGCCGGTTCGACCTCTTCAGGACGCTCGACGCGGATGCCGACATGGCCATAGGCTTCGGCCAGTTTGACGAAATCGGGCAGTGAATCCATGTACGACTCGGCATAGCGACTGCCGTAGAACATCTCCTGCCATTGCCGCACCATGCCGAGGTAGCGGTTGTTGAGATTGATGATCTTGATCGGCAAGCGGAACTGCTTGGCGGTCGACAACTCCTGAATGCACATCTGGATCGAGCCTTCGCCGGTCACGCAGACGATCTGCGAACCGGGGTTTTGCAATGCCGCGCCCATGGCGTAGGGCAGACCAACCCCCATCGTTCCCAAGCCGCCGGAATTGAGCCAGCGACGCGGCTTGTCGAACTTGTAATACTGCGCCGCCCACATCTGGTGTTGCCCCACATCGGAGGTGACGATGGCGTTGCCTTCGGTCACTTCATAAAGCTTCTCGATGACGTATTGCGGCATGATCATCGTCTTTTTCGGCTTGTATTTCATGCACTGCTTGCCACGCCATTCGTCGATCTGCTTCCACCAGTCGGCCAGCGCGTCCGCATCGGGCGAGGCGCTACCGGCTTCCAGAAGCCGTAACATTTCTTCGAGAACATCGGGGACATTGCCGACAATCGGCACATCGACATGCACGCGTTTGGAGATCGACGACGGG
Source organism: Accumulibacter sp. (assembly GCA_016789495.1). Taxonomy (GTDB): domain Bacteria; phylum Pseudomonadota; class Gammaproteobacteria; order Burkholderiales; family Rhodocyclaceae; genus Accumulibacter. The sequence goes on from JAEUOJ010000029.1 coordinate 24,797, forward strand.
TCGACATCGATGTGGATGATCTTGCGAGGCAACGAGGAAAAATTGGCCGGATTGCCGATCACACGATCGTCGAATCGCGCGCCGATCGCCAGCAACACATCGCAGTGCTGCATCGCCAAATTGGCTTCGACGGTACCATGCATGCCCGGCATGCCAAGGAACTGTCGATCGGTGCCGGGGAAAGCGCCCAGGCCCATCAGCGTATTGGTGATCGGGAAACCGAGGCGATGGGTCAAGCGGGTCAACGACTTCGCGCCGTTCGAGAGAATGACGCCGCCCCCGGTATAGATCATCGGCCGCTTGGCTTCGAGAAGCAGGTGCATGGCTTTCTTGATCTGTCCCAGGTGCCCTTTGAGCACTGGATTGTACGAACGCATCTGGATCGTTTCCGGATACTCGAACTTGCACTTGGCGGCGGTGACATCTTTCGGAATGTCAACCACCACCGGGCCCGGACGACCGCTATTGGCGATATAAAAGGCTTTTTTGATGGTGATCGCTAATTGGTGAACGTCATTGACCAGGAAGTTGTGTTTGACGCACGGGCGGGTGATGCCGACGGTATCGCATTCCTGGAAGGCATCCTGGCCGATGTAATCGGTCGGCACCTGCCCGGAAATAATCACTAGCGGAACGGAATCCATGTACGCGGTGGCAATGCCGGTGACCGCGTTGGTCGCGCCTGGACCGGAGGTCACCAGGGCCACGCCGACCTTGTGCGACGAGCGGGCCAAGCCATCGGCGGCATGCACCGCTGCCTGTTCGTGACGGACCAGAACGTGCTTGATCTGATCCTGTTTGAATAACGCATCATAAATGTGAAGGACCGCCCCGCCTGGATAGCCGAATACATATTCGACCTTTTCTTCCTGCAGGCACCTGATTACAATCTCCGCACCGGTCATCATCGTCATTGCCGTCGCCCCAGCAAGCAAATTGCTCGAAAAAAGTATGCAACGTTAATGCTTGGGCCGCGATTGGTCAAGATATTCGGAAAACGACCTCTTCGGAAGCCAGCTTCCCCCTTAATACAGCAAGGATTCTCGCTCTGGGCAGCCAACGCGAACTGTCGGATTTCCTCATTGCCATCGAACGACGCGCTTTCAAGCAAGCGATGTTTGCCGTGCATCATGAAGAGTCCGCGCTCGACATCGTGCAGGACGCGATGATGAAGCTTGCCGAAAAATACGGCGACCGGCCCGCCAACGAGTGGCCGATGCTGTTCCAGCGCATCCTGCAGAACACCATTCGTGATTTTTATCGCCGCAGCAAGGTCCGATCGCTGTGGACGACACTACTTTCCGCGCTTTCGCCCAACGACGATGAAGACTATGATCCTCTGGAAACGATCGACAGTGCAACGGCTACGAATGCCCCGCAAGATCCCCAAGGCCAACTCGAGCAATCACAAATCATTGGCATAATAGAGAAAGAAATCCAGGCGCTGCCAGCCCGTCAACGAGAAGCCTTCTTGTTGCGTTACTGGGAGGATATGGATGTGGCGGAAACGGCAGCGGTGATGGGCTGTTCGGAGGGCAGTGTCAAAACGCATTGCTCACGTGCCAATCATACCCTGGCGGCCGCTCTGAAAAATAAAGGAATTTCGTTATGAACGAACTGCATTTTGCTTACAAGATCCGGCAACAATTGAATCGTGGTTTGCATGATGTCTCGCCGTCCACCGTCAAGCGGCTCGACGCGATCAGGGATCGTGCGTTGTCCCGGCAAAAAGTTGCCATCGGCCAGTCGATGCTGGCAGGGGTCGGCGGTTTCGTCCACCATTACGTCGACAGCCTGCATTTGCGGCAAGTGGTGCTGGCCCTGGCCATCGCCGCCGGCATCATGAGTTACACCTACTGGTCCGCCGAGCAGGATATCGCCGAACTCGAAGTCCTGGACAGCGCCCTTTTGGCCGACGAGCTGCCGATTGCGGCATTCACCGACAAAGGCTTCGTCGCATGGTTAAAAAGTTCTGCCTCGCGCTAATTCTGGCCGGCGTCGTTCAGCCGGCCATCCCAGCGGATGTCGCCAGTTCGACGGCGCTGATCACCCCACCACAACCCCAATGGAGCGAACTGACCATCGAGCAACGGGTGGTTCTGGCCCCGCTGAGTGGCGATTGGGACGCGATGGAAGCTCACCGACAGAAGAAATGGCTGGGCATCACCCGGAGATTCACTACCCTGACACCGGAAGAACAGCGGCGTATCCAATCGCAGATGCAGGAGTGGGGCAAACTGACGCCTGAGCAACGGCGTTTGGCGCGCGAGAATTTCAAGACGGCGAACAAGCTGCCGATCGAGAAAAAAGAAGTGTTAAGGCAGAAATGGGAAGAATACTCCAGCCTGCCGCCGGAAGAAAAAGAACGGCTCAAGGAGCAAACCGCGGCAACGGCAGCTAGACCGCGCGTCAATCCGCCGGTGACGGCGCCAGCCCATTCGGCGAGCGTACCCGCCGTCCCCGCAGCCAGTACCGCTGGTGCCACCGTCTCGCCTCCGACCCCGCCTGCCGAATCCGCTGAATCTCGCGGATCGTCACCCGCCGTCACCGAAACGGCGCCACCTGCCGATACGGATGCCAGACGTTGACCTCTCGGCAGCGCCGTCGCCTCGCCGACCGGGCATGGCACGCTGTCTGGCCAGCATGTTCTATGAGGCACTGCTGCTGATCGGCGTGCTGGCGGCCTTGCTGGTTCTGCCGCATGTGCTGGTGGGGGCGTTTCTTCATCGATTGGCGACCCCGATCGTTCTGCAGGCGCATTTTTTCCTGGTCTTACTGCTTTATTTCGTCTGGTATTGGAGCAACGGAGGTCAAACGCTGGCCATGAAAACCTGGCGCATTCGTCTGATCAGCACGGACGGTCGTCCGGTTCGCCCCATTCAGGCGCTATGGCGTTTTCTTCTCTGCTGGCCGAGCCTAGCGCTGGT
>JAEUOJ010000045.1 GCA_016789495.1 Accumulibacter sp.
TTCTTCAGCTCGCTTTCCTGCTCCTCCGTCAACTCAACCGTCCGGGCAACTCGCACCTGCTCACTCCAATTCAAACCAAAGTAAAGCATCGGAGTCGGAAGATGCGGTTAAGTTCCCACAAGAGTCGAACACTACACTAGCTCAGGGAGATTCCGTTATGAGTGCAATTCTGCCGCCGTCGAACCGGCTCTGGTGGAAGCAACCCATCGACAAGGTTGAATGGGCGTGGATCGCCATCGCTTTCGTCTGGGGGATGGTGATGTTCGTGATGATGATTTATTGGCATATCTACGGCAAACAGAATCTGTCCAACGAGGCGTACAAGACGACGCCGGAGATGTTTGCCGCCAAGGCTGAAAAATTCATCGCTGAAAACACCATTCGTACCGAGACCGATCAGAACATTCCGGTGGTCAAGGTGCCGGACAACGGTGAAGGTTATCTGATCGCCCGACTGTGGTCCTGGTATCCGATCCTCGAGCTCGAAAAGGGCAAGACCTACAAGATTCACCTGTCGTCCATGGACTACAACCACGGTTTTTCCTTGCAGCCGGTGAATATCAACATTCAGGTGATTCCCGGCTATGAGCACGTCGTCAAGATGACGCCGACCAAGGAGGGCACTTACGCCATCGTCTGCAACGAGTATTGCGGCATCGGCCATCATTCGATGCTCGGCCGCATTTACGTGAAGAAATAGAGGGGAAACGGTCGATGTCCACCACCTACCGCACCTGCCCGGTTTCGGGGCTGCAGTTTGAAAACCACGCCGAAAAGCTGATGCGCTGGAACGCCGTCGCCGGCGTCCTGTGGCTGCTCGTCGGCGGCATCACCGCGTTGCTGGTGATCCTCACCCGCTGGCCGGCGATCAAGCTGCTGCCCGCCGACCAGTTCTACCTGATCCTGACCGCCCACGGCATCGACATGCTGATCCTCTGGATCATCTTCTTCGAAATGGCTGTGCTCTATTTCGCTTCGTCGACGCTTCTGCGCTGTCGACTGGCGGCCCCAAAGGTCGCCTGGGCCGCGTTCTGGCTGATGGTCGTCGGTGGCATCATGACCAACGTCGCCATCTTCCAGGGCGAATCGAGCGTGATGTTCACCTCCTACGTTCCGATGCAGGCCGCGCCGCATTTCTACCTTGGGATCATCCTCTTCGCGGTTGGCGCCCTGATTGGTTGCGGCATCTTCTTCGGCACGCTGGTCATCGCCAAGCGCGAAAAGACCTACAGCGGATCGATTCCCCTGGTCACTTTCGGCGCACTGACGGCGGCGATCATCGCCACTTTTACGATCCTCGCCGGCGCCGGCATCCTGTTGCCGACCCTGCTTTGGTCGGTCGGCATCATCAGGGAAATCGACGCCCAGTTGTATCGCATGGTCTGGTGGGGACTGGGGCACTCGTCGCAACAGATCAACGTCTCCGCGCACGTCGCCATCTGGTACCTGATCGCCGCGGTCGTCTTCGGCGCCAAGCCGCTGTCCGAGAAAGTGTCGCGCTTCGCCTTCCTGCTCTATATCCTATTCCTGCAACTGGCAAGCGCCCACCATCTGCTCTCCGATCCGGGAATGAGCGCTGAATGGAAGGTGCTCAACACCTCCTACTTCATGTACTTCGCGGTGATGGCCTCGATGATCCATGGCTTCACGGTCCCCGGTGCGATCGAAGCCGCGCAGCGGCGCAAGGGCTACACCAACGGCCTCTTCGAATGGCTGCGCAAGGCGCCTTGGGGCAACCCGGTGTTCTCCGGCATGTTCATCTCGCTGGTCAGCTTCGGCTTCCTCGGTGGCATCTCGGGCGTCGTGCTCGGCACCGAGCAGATCAACATGCTGATGCACAACACCTTCTACGTGCCGGGCCATTTCCATACCACGGTCGTCACCGGCACGACGCTGGCCTTCATGGCGGTCACCTATCTGCTGGTGCCGGTACTCTTCCGCCGCGAGATGATCCTGCCGAAGCTGTGCCAGATCCAACCGTACCTCTTCGGGATCAGCATGTCCGTCCTCGGTCTGGTGATGATGGGCGCCGGCACGCTTGGCGTTTCCCGTCGCCACTGGGATATGGCTTTCGCCGGCGCTCCCTTCCAGTACGAATGGCCGGGCGCCGCCTATCTGATGATGGGACTGACCGGCATTGCCGGGGTGATTGCGGTGATTGGCGGCGGTCTGTGGATCGTGCTGGTCGTCGGTTCGCTGCTGTTCGGCAAGAAACTCGACGGCGGCAAGGTCTCGAATCTGCCGACGCCGATTCCTGATCAGAGTCAGGCGGCCTCTGCGGTCGCCCATGGCCAGGAACATGTCGGTGTTCCCGGCACGGTGGTCCTGGCGCTGTTGCTCTTCGTCTGTTTCGTGTTGTACTACTTCGTGAACTGGAAATATCTGTCCGAAGTCTGGCTGTTGAGCTGATTCCGGCCCGCCCTCGCGCCGTCTGGCGCGAGGGCAGGGTTGATACGGCGGTACGCCCCGGTCAGCCATGGGCCACTTCCGGTCTGCCCACCCACCTGACACACTGCTCATGACTTCTTCATCGCTCAATCGTCGCTCCGGACTCTCGATGTCGGCGGTCATGGGCGTCTTCAAGTTGCGTATCGGCGTGGTGATCACCTTCACCGCCCTGGCTGGTCTGGCGATCTCTCCCGGCGCCAGCCTCAGCGGTCTGCAACTGCTGGTCCTGGCGTTGTCGGTACTGGTGTCCTCGGCCAGCGCCGGGGCTTTCAACCAATATTACGAACACGCCAGTGATCGACTGATGTCGCGGACGCGCGGACGGCCGTTCGTTACCGGTCAGATCGAGCACCGGCCACTATGGCTGTCGATCATCGGGGGATTGCTGCTGGTGTCGGTCGCGGCCGCCTGGTGGGCCTTGAACGCCTGGTCGGCGCTGTTCGTCTTTCTTGGCGCCTTTTTCTATGCGATCGTTTATACCGTCTGGCTCAAGCGCCGCACCTGGCTGAATATCGTTTTTGGGGGACTGGCTGGCAGTTGGGCGGTGCTTGCCGGCGCCGCCGCCGCCGATCCGCGGTTGGGTGCTGCGCCGCTGGCGCTGGCCGTGGTGCTTTTTCTGTGGACCCCGCCGCATTTCTGGAGCCTGGCGATTGCCTTCCGTGACGATTACGCCGCCGCCGGCGTGCCGATGCTGCCGGTGGTCGTCGGCGACAGGCGAGCGGCAAAAACGATTTTTTACAGCACCTTGGTCCTGGTGGCGGCCAGTTTCGTGCCCTCGGCGTACGGACTGGGGGCAGTCTACCTCGTCGGCGCGGCGCTCGGTGGCGCGCTGTTCATTGCCAAAGCCTGGCGACTGGCGGCTGATCCGCAACGTCGGACGGCGATGGCCTGTTTCCATGCCTCGCTGGCTCAGTTGACCCTGCTGCTGCTGGCGGCGATCGTCGATAGCCAGTTGATGCGATGAACGATGTCGTCCCTGTTCGATTTGGCGGGCGATTTTCGCGCGCGCTGGCAATCGGCACGCTGTGGCTGGCGCTCGCTGGCGGAGCGCTTTGCGCGGTCAATGACGCGTCGTCCGCCGGCCCACCGCTGGCGGCTCGTCCGCAGGGCGCCAGCGGGGAACTGACCCTGACTTCGCTTGACGAGAAAGCCGCTTTCCAGTTGTCGCAAGCGGCGATCGGCAAGCCGGTCGAGGATTTCGTGCTGATCGACCGCGAAGGGCAACCGGTGCCGCTGTCGCGGTATCGCGGCAAGCCCTTGTTGGTCAATTTCATTTACACCGCCTGTTTCCAGGTGTGCCCGACCACGACGCGCAATCTGCAGAAGGCCGTGCAGGATACGGTCGGGTTGATGGGTGCCGAGCGTTTCAACATGATCAGCATCGGTTTCAACCAGCCCTTCGACTCGCCGGCGGCGTTGAAGGATTTTGCCCGGCAATACGGTATCCACCAGCCCAACTGGGAATTTCTCAGCCCGGCGGCGGCGATCGTTCCGGATCTGGCGCGCAATTTCGGTTTCAGTTTCGTCCCCACCGCCGCCGGTTTCGACCATCTCAACCAGGTAACGCTGGTCGATGCCGACGGGCGGATCGTCCGGCAGATTTATGGTGAAAAATTCACCGCCGCCGATCTCGACGAACCTCTGAAGGCGATGATCGCCGGATCGCCGATTCCGGCGGGTTCGACGACGCTGCAGGAAATCATCGAGCGCGTCCGCATCATTTGCTCGGTGTACGACCCGCTGACCGGCCGCTACCGCACCAATTATTCGCTGTACTTCCAGATTGCCGGCTTTGCGACCTTTGTCGCCTTCATGATTTATCTGTCGATCAATTTCTGGCGCAATCGCCGACGTCGTCCGTCGCTGCACTGAACGGACCGGTCGGCGCATTTTTTCGTT
>JAEUOJ010000053.1 GCA_016789495.1 Accumulibacter sp.
ACGTAGCCTTCACCGGTCGCCTTGTGGCTCGTTCTCGTCTGTCGTATGAGCATGCACACGATCGTAAAACACAAGCAAGAGGCCTAGCCGCCCTAGGCAAACTATTATGGCACTACAAAACGGGAGAAAAACCACAGGCCATAAAAATCAACAACTTATCATCAAGCTCAACCTGAAAAACAGGAAATATGCGTATGGGGTGTTAACAACCGGTTAAGGCTTGTTGTTGTCAACAAATAGACCTGTCCGGTTTTGTAGCAAATGAATTGTCCGCTTTGACCGGGGCGGAGCAAGCAGTGGAGGGCGTAGTCCGGAACCGATTGCCCCGCCTCGGGCGGCCGCGGCGGACCTACGCAGCCACCTTCAGATTTAGAGAGAAGATGTTGCCGGCCTGGTCATAGTCGGCCAACTTGCGCGGACCGTGCAAGATCGCCAGCGTGTGGTCCGTACGGCGCAGCACTGCTACCTTTGCCTTGACGTAATGGCCGCGATGGTGATCGGCGGGGATCTGCAACTTCATTCCCTCGAAGGCGACGCCGTTGTCGTTGCCGACGATGCGCTCGAACCGCTCGCAGAGGATGTCATCCAGCGCACCGCCGATCCAGCCGACGAAGGCACTGCCTTCTTCCATTGCCGGCTGCATGAACTCTGCATTGAAGGCCGGCCGATAGACTTCGGTCAGGTAGCGGTTGGCTCCCGCCAGGTCGGTGATCCCGGCCAGTGCCAGTTCTCGCGGTAGGCGCTCCTGATGGGTGCGAAACATGCGCTCCGAGCGCCCACGCGCTTCCGGCGAGTAGGCGGCGATCATCTCGATGCCCAGGCGCTTCATGGCGTGCCCGAATTGCGTCAGCTGTTGCTTGTCCACCTTGCCCCCGGCTTCCGGCGTATGCCAGTAGTGGCTGCCGCGATCGGAGTAGAAGCTCGAGAAGAGTCCCCGCGATTCAATCACTTCCCGTACGCCCCGCAGGCTGCTCATCGTGCCTTCTTCATTCACGAAGACCATCGAGTAGTGCTCGTTGGTCGCGTCGTCCGTCGTCACGATCAGATCCCATTGCTGCCCCGCGATCCATTCGTGCCTACTCCCGTCCTGGTGAATCATCAACCCCGGCCACGGCGAACGCTCCCGACGTTTCCGGTGTACCCCACGCGCCCGGGCTTTGGGAACCAACGCCTCTTCCTGCAACCGGCTCTTCACCCACGTGTAGCTCCGCGTTCCCCCGTCCTCCCGATACCAGGCATAAAAGTGCTTCGCGCTCCAGCCCAAGTGCCTCCTGCGGTAGCTCGTCGTCAGCGCCATCACTTCGTCTACCGGCGCCTTCCGATGCGATACCTGCTCCAGTCGCCGATCAATCAACCCCTCCAGCCCCCCCTCTTCTACCGCGATAAATACCGCCGGAACGTCCGCTCGCTCACCCCCAGCAGACTCGCCACCTCTACCTGCGTCAGCCGACCCGCTTCCCAGCCCCCATACGCTTCTTCAAATCGCATCTTCCTGATGTCCTGTAGCCATTCCGTCCGCTTCATCTCGGCCCTCCCTCAGACAAAATAAACCGGACAAATCATTTGCTACAAACCCGGACAGATTACTTGTTCCCTACACGAGTGCGAAATCGACATTGCGAACCCTCATCAAATCAACGATAATCTACGTTTGTCGATTTTTCCGATCGCAGCGCGTCAAAGCAGATTCACTTGAAGCTGCGCCGTCGAATACTCCAATATATCTACAGGAATAGCATCACATGAAAGCCAACGTCCACCCCGCGTACAATGAAATCAAGGTCAGTTGCTCCTGCGGAAACATCTTCCCTACCCGGTCGACGATGAAAAAGGATCTTCACGTCGAAGTCTGCGCGGCCTGTCATCCTTTCTATACCGGCAAACAAAAAATCATCGACACGGCAGGCCGGGTCGAGAAATTCAACCAAAAGTACGGCGCAATGCGCAAGTCCGTCTGAAGCCGTTGGTTGCGACGACCGGAAAGGCAGCTGTTTGGCTGCCTTTTTCATTTCGCGTCCTGTCTTAGCGTTTTTCGTCCAGTCACATGCCCGAGCCGCCGCCCACCAGACGCTTCGAGGGACTGGTCATGCCACCCAATGGGTGGACGCTGGCACTCCTACTGGTTGTTTACATTTTCACCGGCCTGACCGGTCACTACCCCTGGAAGAACGATGACGCGATAACCATCGGGATCGTGCATCAGATACTCGACAGCGGCAACTGGCTTCAATTCAACCTGGCGGGGCGCTCTTACCCCGACGCGCCGCTGTATTACTGGCTGGCCGCCGGTCTGGGTTATCTGTGCCAATGGCTGCTGCCGTTACACGACGCGGCACGCCTGGCCAGCGGGGTGTTTACCTTGCTGGCGCTGACTTTCATCTTTCTGGCCGCCCGCGAATTGCACGGACGCGAACAGGCTCCCGCAGCACCCCTGCTGTTGGCCGGCAGCATCGGCTTTCTATTCCACGCACATGAAGCGCAGCCAATGTTGGCGGCACTGACAGCGCACTGCGCGGCCTACTGGGGTTTGGCGAAACTGAACCGCCACCCCAGGCCCGGCGCCATCTATTTTGGTACGGCGCTGGGTCTGGGTTGTCTGGCCAACGGCCTGGCGCCGATGCTCCTGCTGCTACCCGTGGCGGCGGTAGTCGTCTGGCAATCGTCGGATCGGCAGCGTGCGTCTCTTCATCTGCTCGGCAGCTTGTCCATCGCCGGCTTGATCGGCGGACTCTGGTCCGGCGCCTTGGCTCTGTCTTCCGGCAAATATCTAAGCGCTTACTGGCAATCGGAGTTGACCCAGCTCTCCGGTTATCCGCAACCCTTGTTGAGCCTGCAGCGCTTGCTGACGATGCTGCCATGGTATGCCTGGCCGGCACTGCCGCTCGCCGGGTGGACGGTGTGGGCCAAACGCCGACAACTGAGCACACCCGCCCTGGGGTTGCCCGGCCTGTCCATCATCATTGCCCTGCTCGTCGTCGGCTTATGGCTGGGTACGCGCAGTGCCATGGCCTTGTTGCTGCTGCCCCCTTTGGTGCTGCTCGCCGTGCCTGGAATCGCCAGTTTGCGCCGAGGCGCCGCCAACGCCTTCGACTGGTTCGGAATGATCACCTTCAGCGTTTTCGCGTTACTCGGCTGGCTCGGCTGGGCGGTAATGATTTTCGGCTGGCCGGAACATCTGTCCAAACAACTGCTGCGCCTGGAACCCGGTTTCGTCGCCAAACTCGACGGGCCGGCTACGGTCGCGGCTGTATTTGGCACGGCGATCTGGGTCTGGCTGATCACCACCAGCCCACGGTCTGCGATGCGCGGCATCATGCACTGGATGTCGGGGCTGACCTTGTTCTGGCTACTGATGGCAATGCTGTGGATGCCATGGTGGGATTACGGGAAGACCTACCGTTCCCCGGCGATGTCTTTGAGCAAGATTTTGCCAAAATCACGCGATTGCCTCGCCGAAAGCAATCTTTCCGAGGCCATGCTCGCTTCGCTGGATTATTTCAGCGCCATCCAAACGCTGCCATTTCGTTCGACGAGTGGAAAAAATTGTGATTGGCTGCTGGTCTACGGTTCCACCAAGGAGAATGAAATCGCCTCTACCGCCAACTGGCGAAAAGTCTGGGAAGGAGGACGCCCTGTAGACCGAAATGAGGGTGAAAAGCTGCATCTGTACCGACGGGTGATCAAAGGTTCCCGCAACCCTGGCATCAAATAGACGGCTCTGCGCCCTCCCCCGCCTCACAACCGAATGAAGTGCTCGCGGTAGTATCTCAATTCCTCGATCGACTCGCGAATGTCCGCCGCCGCGGTATGATCGGACCTTTTGAGAAATCCTTTCGCCACTTCGGGTTTCCAGCGTCGGCAAAGCTCTTTCAAGGTACTGACATCCAGGTTTCGATAGTGAAACCAGGCCTCGAATCGAGGCAGGTATTTGACCATGAAGCGCCGGTCCTGACCGACCGAGTTGCCGCACAATGGACTGACACCTGGCGGCACATACGCGGCGACGAACGCCAGTGCCTGCTCCTCCACGCCCGCTTCGTCAAGCGTTGACACCCTGACTCGATCGACCAACCCTGAACGAGCGTGCGTCTTACGATTCCATTCATCCATTGCCGCCAGACGCGCGTCATCCTGATGGATCACCCATACCGGCGATTCGGCGATCGTGTCCAGGGTGCTGTCGGTAACGATGATCGCCAATTCGATGATCCGGTCGTTTTCCGGATCCAGTCCGGTCATTTCCATGTCCAGCCAAACCAGATGATTGGCGTCCTGTGCCATATAATCGACCCGATATCTTGAGATGCCTTTATTGTGGCACAGTCGTATGATGAATTCCTTCACCCTGGTGTTTGTTGTCGCCGTCGCCGGTATGCTCTTCCTGCGACTGTGGCTCGCTCAACGCCAGATCGACCATGTCGACCGGCATCGGCAGACGGTGCCAGCCGACTTCGCCGAACGCATCCTGTTGCCGGCACACCAGCGGGCAAGCGACTACACGCTGGCGCGTACCCGCTTCGGCCGGCTGAGTGTGCTGATCGATGTCGCCTTGCTGTTGGCGCTGACTCTTGGCGGCGGTTTACAAACTTTGCACGAATTCTGGTCGTCAAAACTTGACGACCTGTTTTACGGGGTGGCGCTTATCCTGTCCGTGCTGATGATTTCCTCGCTGGTTGACCTGCCGCAGGCGGTTTATCGGCAGTTCGTCATCGAGCAACGATTCGGTTTCAATCGCATGACACCGCGGCTTTTTGTGGTCGATCTGCTCAAGCAACTGATGCTCGGTCTGGCCATCGGCGTACCGCTGTTGCTCAGCGTGCTCTGGCTGATGTCCCGAATGGGAGCGTGGTGGTGGATCTACGTCTGGGTGGTCTGGTGTCTGTTCAATCTGTCGATTCTGTTGATCTATCCCACCTGGATCGCACCCTTGTTCAACAAATTCGTGCCATTGGCCGATACGGCGCTGACCACCCGCGTCGAGAAGCTGTTGTCGCGCTGCGGGTTTGCCAGTTCCGGTCTGTTCGTCATGGATGGCTCCAAGCGTTCCAGCCACGGCAACGCCTATTTCACCGGTTTTGGTCGCAGCAAACGGATCGTCTTTTTCGACACCTTATTGAGCCGCTTGCAGCCGGCCGAAGTGGAAGCCGTGCTAGCGCACGAACTCGGCCATTACGCGCATCGACACGTGATCAAGCGTATTGCTCTGGTTTTCATTTGTTCGCTGGCCTTGTTGGCCACGCTGGGTCTGTTGACCGACTCGCCGTGGTTTTTCAACGGCCTGGGTGTTGCCAGCCAGAACACGGCGCTTGCGCTGCTCCTCTTCTTTCTGGTCCTGCCGGTATTCACCTTTCTGCTGACTCCCCTGTTCAGTCTGTTGTCGCGCCGGGACGAGTTCGAGGCCGACCGTTACGCGGCCGCGCATGCCTCGGCCAGCGATCTGATCACCGCGCTGGTCAAACTGTACGAGGACAACGCCGCCACGCTGACGCCGGACCCGGTGCATTCCTTGTTTTACGATTCCCACCCGCCGGCGTCGGTGCGTATCGCACATTTGCAGGCGATCTGAAAATCCCCCTATCGAACGGATGAGAACGATGGCAGACGATCCGCTGACCCATGACCCATGCCAACCCTGCCGCGACACTTCGTGCCGTCTCGACTCCGAGCAAACCGGCGAACTGCTGAGCAGACTGTCGGGATGGCGGCGGGTCGGCTCGACGGCGATTGAAAAAGAGTTTGCGTTCGCGGGTTATCCGGCAACGATGGCTTTCGTCAATATCGTCGCCTGGTTGGCCGAACGGGAAGATCATCACCCCGACCTCGAGGTCGGCTACGACCGAGTCACGGTTCGCTTCACCACGCATGCCGTGGGAGGTCTGTCGCGAAACGATTTCATCTGCGCGGCGAAGATCGACGCCCTGGTCAGGATTTGAAACACCCCGGCACCGTTGTCGCCGCCCACGGCCGACAGTATCGTATCGCCGACGTCGACGGCCAAACTTGGCTGTGTTTTCCTCGCGGCAAAAAGAGCGACCTGGTCTGCGGCGACGAAGTGATCTTCGAGCCGACGAGCAGCGAACTGGGCGTCATTTCGACGCTACTGCCGCGCCGCAGCCTGTTCTACCGCTCGGATGCCTGCAAACAACGGCTGATCGCCGCCAACGTCACCCAGGTGGTGATCGTCGTCGCCACCGAACCGGCTTTTTCTTCGCAACTGATCACCCGTTGTCTGATCGCCGCCGAAACGCAGGGCATCGCGGCGCTGATCGTGCTCAACAAATGCGATTTGTCGGCGACTGTTCGTGAAGCGGCCTGCGCCACGTTGTCACCCTTCGCCCGCCTGGGCTACCGAATCGTCCAGGTTTCGGCACGCAACGACAGCAGCGCCTTGCCAGCCTATCTGGCCGGTCACACCAACCTGCTGATCGGGCAATCCGGAATGGGCAAGTCGACGCTGATCAACAGCCTGCTCCCCCAGGCCCGCGCCGCTACCCGCGAAATTTCCCAGGCATTGAATACGGGCAAGCACACCACCACGCAAGCAACGCTTTATCGGCTGCATCCTGGGGGCGCCTTGATCGATTCGCCCGGACTGACCGAATTCGGATTGCGTCACCTCTCCCGAGAACAAATCGACGAAGGATTCGTCGAACTACGCCCTTGGCTTGGCCAATGCCGCTTCCGCGATTGCCGTCACGACCGTGAGCCGGATTGCCGGGTGCTGCAGGCATTACAACGCGGCGAAATCGACGCTCGCCGTTTTGCGGAGTACCGTTTACTTTGTGCCGAATCCGGCTGATCACCTACGCAGGAGCTGACCGATGAGCGAGATCGTCATTCGCCGCCCGCACGGCAAGACCCGTGCCGCTGCCCGCACCGCCGCTGAACATATGGTCGACGAACTGGTCGACGAGTACGATTTACAGTGCGTTTGGGAAGGAGACCAGGCGCATTTCCGACGCCCGGGCGTTTCCGGTCACTTGACGATCGATGACCGGGAAGTGGAAATCTCGATCCGACTTGGCTGGTTGCTGCTGACGCTCAAGCCGACGATCGAGAAGGGCGTGCATAAATTCTTCGCCGAGAATTTTCCCGAGACCACCTGACAGGGGTTGTGCCAACTGACAGGCGGCACGAGCTGCTGAAATTGCCACCCAAAAACAGCAATGCCCCGCGAGGGGCATTGCGCTAACTCATCAGACAGACGCGTACTGATCAGGCTTTTTTCGCCCGACGGATACCCGCGATGCCGAGCAGACCGAGACCGGCCAGCAGCGCGGTTGCCGGTTCCGGCAGATCACGTTGACGCTGGAAAGCAGACAGGGTGCCACTGACCGAAATTTCGTCGGTCAGCGGATTTTGGCCGGTTTGCGTGAAGGACAAGGAGAACGCACCCGCCGTATCAGCGTAGGTATTGCTGGCATCATGCCAGAAACCAACACCGGCAACATTCAAGAAGTGGCTTTGACCCACTGAAGAACCGGAAACGCCCAGCAGAGTCGTAGTAAAAGTCAGCGAAGCCCCCGGACCGTAAAAACCGAAGAGCGTCGGGCCAAACGACCAGGGATTGGTGTTGATGAAAGCCAGGTCTACGGCAGCCATGCCGATAGCCTCAAAAGAACTTCCCGCGCTGACACCGTTGACCACCAAATCGCCCTTGCCATCGTTCGGAATGAGATCGGCAAAGGTGATCGCGGTAGCATTATTGACGAACTGGCCGGACGGGGTCTGATTGATCGTCCCAGTCACCGCACCCAGCGACACCGTGCCGCTCAGAAAGGCCGCCTGAGCGGACAGCGAGGCAAACCCGAAAGCGATCGAGGCCGTTAGCAGTTTAAGCTTCATTGGATTTTCTCCGATAAATTATTTGATTATTTGATTTTCCATCCACCAACCGTCGCCGGCTGGACAACAAACAACAAGCATGAACCGTGCCTGATATTGCAAAATCATTTGAAACAGTCGCTTAAGTTTACGCTCCGGGCGTAAAATCGATTGAGTGTAAAAAAATCCGACAGTTTTCGATCCTCATCAAAACAAGGGCACGGCCTCGACAGGTGAGGCGTCCCTGGAACGACGACAGACTCATTGCCGTCAGATCCGCGACTCTGATCCGGCCAGCCGAAGCGGTTGTCAGCCAGCGCGTCGGCCAACGGTTAGTCCTGTAATTCTTCGCGGTCGGCAAAGAACGCCAGCGCTTCGGGGTTGGCCAAGGCCTCGAGATTTTTGACCGCCCGGCGATGGACCACCTGCCGTACCGCCAGTTCGACGATCTTGCCACTTTTGGTCCGCGGAATGTCGTCGACCTGAAGCACTTTCGCCGGCACATGCCGCGGCGTCGTATTCTCCCGGAGCTGTTGCTTGATGCGCTCGACCAGCGCCGGAGCGAGTGACAATCCCTCACGTAACTTGACGAACAGGACGACGCGCACATCGCCTTGCCATTCCTGGCCAATCGCCAAGGACTCGACCACTTCAGGCAACTGCTCGACCTGGCGATAGATTTCGGCGGTGCCGATGCGCACGCCGCCGGGATTGAGAACGGCGTCGGAGCGACCGTAAATGATCATTCCGCCGTGCTCGGTCAGTTCGACGAAATCGCCATGACACCAGACCTTGGCAAAACGCTCGAAGTAGGCCGCCTGGTATTTGCGCCCCTCCGGATCGTTCCAGAAGCCGATCGGCATCGACGGAAACGGCGCGGTACACACCAGTTCGCCACGCGCGCCGGGAGGCAGCGGCTGGCCATCGTCATCAAAGACTTCCACCGCCATCCCCAGCCCCCGGCATTGCAGTTCGCCGCGATAGACCGGCAATAGTGGATTGCCGAGCGCGAAACACGACAAGATGTCGGTGCCGCCGGAAATCGACGCCAGCAGCAGGTCGGTTTTGAGATGGCGATAGACGAAATCGAAACTTTCCGGCACCAGCGGACTGCCGGTGGAAAACATCACCCGCAACTCGGCCAGGCGATGCGTTTGACCCGGCCGCAGTCCGGCCTTGGCGACAGCGTCGATGAATTTGGCCGAGGTGCCGAAATGAGTCATCCCCTCGCGGTCGGCGTAGTCGAAGAGCAGGTGGCCGCTCGCCCCACTGGGCCCGGCGAACGGCGACCCGTCGTAGAGCAGCAAGGTGGCGCCAGACGCCAGCCCGGAGACCAGCCAGTTCCACATCATCCAGCCGCAGGTGGTGAAATAGAACAGCCGGTCGCCTTCCCGGAGGTCGCCGTGCAGCTGGTGTTCCTTGAGATGCTGCAGCAACGCGCCTCCGTGACCGTGCACGATGCATTTCGGCACGCCGGTGGTTCCCGAGGAAAACATGATGAATAACGGATGATCGAACGGCAGCCGGACGAAATCGATCTCGTCGGCAGGATAGGGCGCGATGAAATCAGCATAACGGACACCGTTGGCCAATTTTTCGATCGCTGGCACGTCGTCGAGATAGGAAACGACGACGGTGCGTCGCAAAGAGGGGAGGCGCGCGGCAATCTCGGCGTTGCGCGCCGAACAGTCGATCGCCTTGCCGTTGTACCAGTAGCCATCCACGCACAGCAGAACCTGTGGTTCGATCTGGCCAAAGCGATCGAGCACCCCCTGCACGCCAAAATCCGGCGACGCCGACGACCAGATCGCCCCCAGCGAGGTGGCGGCGAGCATGGCGATCAGCGCTTCCGGCATGTTCGGCAAGTAACCGGCAACCCGGTCGCCGACACCGACGCCCAGCGCTTGCAAAGCTTGCGCACAACGCGACACGCCGTCGTACAGCTCGCGCCGTGACCATCGACGCTTGACGCGGTCTTCACCCCAGAAAACCACGGCCTCGCCATCGTCGCGATGACGCAGCAGGTTCTCGGCATAATTTAGGCGTGCCTGTGGGAACCAGCGCGCGCCGGGCATTCGCTCGCCGTGTTCGAGAATTCGTTCGCCGCGTTCGCCGATCACCCGACAGGCGTCCCAGACGGTGGCCCAGAAGGCTGGCGACTGGTCGACCGACCAACGCCAGAGACTGTCGTAATCGGTGCATCCGGCCGACCAACGGCGGTTGACTTCGCTCATGAAAGCGCTGAGGCGGGTCTGGGCGATGCTTGCGGCGCTAGGGCGCCAGAGCGGGGTCGAAACGAACATCGGACTGTCCTCCTTGAAACGGGCAGGGCTCAGTTACCGTGGGCGGGCCATTTTCCTGGCATCAACTGACGGTCAGCGCGGCGCGCAGATGGTCCGGAATCGGTACCGATTTGCCGGTATCGATGTTCATCCACACCATTTTCGCATCGCCGGTCGCGTAAAGCGTTTCGGGGTCGCCCACCAGTCGCAGTTCGTAATGCGTCGGCACGCTGCTCCGCCCGGGGAGACCGCAGTACATCCGCACTTCGACCGTGCCGGGATAATTCAGGGGAATCAGGAAGGTGCAACTGGCGTTGATGATCACCGGCGCATTGCCGCTGGGAATCGTCGGACAACCGCTTTGCTGCAGGAACTCGACGCGGGCCTGCTCCATGTAGCGGAAGTAAATGGTGTTATTGACATGGCCATAAGCATCCATGTCACCCCAGCGGATCGGCATCCGCGTGGTCAGCACGAGTTTGCGCGTTGTCGGCATCGTCGAATCCTGATTTGGGTTGCAGCACTGGCGCCCAGAACGTCCTGTGGCCGGGAAACGGCAGCGACGCCGGCGCCGGACCGCCGCAAATGACCGGCCGACGATCCGGCGCCGCACGCGCTCAGAACATGTCTTCGCTGAAGGCAAGCACGCCGACGGCGCCGTCAACAATGCTGCTGGCCAAGCCGTCGGCCTGCGACAGCACGTGGTCGGCGTAAAAACGGGCGGTAGCGATCTTGGCCGGATAGAACGGATCACTGCTGCCGCCGTCGATCCGTGCCTGCGCGGCCAGTGCCGACCGCGCCATCATCCAGCCGCCGGCAACGGTACCGAGCAGTTTCAGGAACGGCACGGCGCCGGCAGAAGCGGCCCGCACGTCTTTGCCATACGTGGTGACCAGCCAATCAGCCGCCCGTTCGACTGCGTCGATCCCGGCGGTGAAGCGACTGCGCAGGCTGGCGAAGTGTTCGCCGCCCTGCCCGGCCAGCTCGGCGTCGAGGGCGCGCATGGTCACCAGCAGTGACTTGAGAGTCGCACCGCCTTCCCGCGCCATCTTGCGGCCGATCAGGTCATTGGCCTGAATGCCGGTGGTGCCTTCATAGATCGTCGAAATCTGCGCATCGCGCAAATGCTGCGCGGCGCCGGTTTCCTCGACATAGCCCATGCCGCCATGCACCTGTACGCCGATCGAGGCCATCGTCACGCCGCATTCGGTGCTCCAGCCCTTGACCACCGGAATCAGCAGATCGGCAAACGCCTGATTGCGCTTGCGCTCGGCGGCGTCGGGATGACGGGCCGCGGCGTCGAGCGCCGCGGCGGTGACGTAAGCCAGCGCCCGGCTGGCTTCGGCGTGAGCGCGGATGGTCATCAGCATCCGGCGCACGTCGGGATGGTGGATGATCGCCACTTTCGGGCCGCCGCGCACGCCGATGTCGGTGCATTGGATGCGCTCGCGGGCATAATCGCGGGCGCGTTGATAGGCGCGCTCGCAGACGGCGACGCCTTCCAGGCCGACGCCGAAACGAGCGGCGTTCATCATGATGAACATGTATTCGAGACCGCGATTCTCTTCACCGACCAGATCGCCGATCGCGCCACCCTGATCGCCGAAGGCCATGATCGACGTCGGACTGGCGTGAATGCCTAGCTTGTGTTCGATCGATACGCAATAGGCGTCGTTGCGCTCACCGAGACTGCCGTCGTCATTGATCAGGAATTTGGGAACGACGAACAGCGAGATACCCTTGACCCCTTCCGGCGCGTTCGGAGTGCGCGCCAGCACCAGATGGATAATGTTTTCGGTCAGGTCATGCTCGCCATAGGTGATGAAGATCTTCTGTCCAAAGATTCTGTAACGGCCGTCGGGCTGCGGCTCGGCACGGGTGCGCACCGCGGCGAGATCCGACCCCGCGTTCGGCTCGGTCAGATTCATCGTGCCGGTCCATTGGCCGCTGACCATTTTCTCGAGATAGGTTTCTTTGAGTTTGTCGGTGCCCGAGAGAACCAGCGCTTCGATCGCCCCGGCGGTGAGCAGCGGACACAGCGAAAAAGCGTGATTGGCCGATTTCCACATTTCGGCGATCGCGGCGCTGACCAGCTTGGGCAGGCCCTGCCCGCCCCATTCGGTTTCACAAGCCAATGCCGGCCAACCACTTTCGGCAAACAGGCGATAAGCGTCCTTGAAGCCGGTTGGCATGGTCACTTGCTTATCGTGCCAGACCGCTCCTTCCTGGTCGCCGCTATAGTTCAAAGGCGACAGCACCTCGTTGGCGAACTTGGCGGCTTCTTCGAGGACCGCGTCGACCAGATCGTGCGTCGCTTCTTCGTAACCCGGCAATTGCGCGACTTGGTCCAGCCCGGCGATTTCCTGCAGCACAAACTGCATGTCGCGGATCGGGGCAATATATTCGCTCATTGGTGTTTCTCCTCGTTAGGATGAAATGAAAAAGGTCAGTCAGCCTCGCGGGCTGTCGTCAGGTCGATCAAAAACAGAATCTCCTGCACAACCGGCAGGCTCAGGCAGTGTTGAGGATCGGCGCGCCCTTGCTGCAGGATTTCCTCCAGATACGTCCGGCACGCCGGTTGCCCCCACAAGGCGACGACACGCTGGCAGAGATCCGGCAATTGCTCCAGAGTCGTCGCCGTCCATGGCGAAGTCGTTTCAGCCGGCTGGGCGACCGGTTCGACGATCCGCGACAAGGAATCGATCCAGGAACGCCGCGTCAGTTGCTCGACGAGGATGCCCCGCCGCCGCAGGAAAACGACGATCAACAGGATGCCGACCGCCGCCAGCCCAGGCAGCGCCGTCGCCCAATCGCCACTTTTCAATCCGATGGCGGCGGCGTCGGCAGCCATCGAGGGAGAGCCGGTGGCCGTTGACGATTGTCCGGACGGCGCGGTCATCGGCGCAACCGGCGCCGCGGATGTCGCCGACGATGAAACCGAATCCGACGGCGCCATCAAACGATCCAACCGTCTCCCGGACGGCGTGAAAAAGATTTCAAGAGCACGTTTCGGCCAACAATCATCGTTTTCTCAGAAATTGGCGGTCGTCGAAATCGGCCAACAGATCAGGACGATAAACGGCCAGCAGCGTCGCCATCATCCCTGACAGCCAGGCCTCTGAAAAGCCGAGCAAAACGAAATACGGCAGATATTCGCCACGCAGGTAGTCGGCCGGATAGACATCGGCCAGCACCAACAGCAGGCACGCCGCCACACCAGCGGCGAAGACCGCCAGGGCCGAGGCGAAAAAGCCCTTGCAAAAAATGAAAACAAACAACTGTGCCGGCAGGAACCGATCCACCAGCCGATGAAGCGCCTGGCTGACCGCGACGCCAACCCCGGCCATCAGCAAGGCATTGACCGGGTAAGCCTGCCAGCCGGCCGCCCCGTTGAGACTGACGCCGACCAGCACCAGACACAGACCGACAAAGGCCAGCGCCCAACCGTAACAGAGGGTGAACACCGTCGCCCCCAGCAAATGCAAGGCCAGACCCGGTTTGACGCCGGCCTGCAAGTTCCACAGCAGGATCAGCGTAACGACCAGCGCCAGAAAGGCATTCAAGCGGGTGCTTTCCTGCAGCAGCCGCCAGGGCGCCGAACGGACGGCGGCAACCGCCACGATTCCGAACAACCACCAGGCCAACGCGGTCCATTGACCGTCGAGCAGACCGTCCGGCAAGTTCACGCCCACACGCTCCGACGAGGGTTTCGCCGCTTAGCCGAGTTCCGCCTGCAAAGCCGGCAAGATTTGGAACAGGTCGCCAACCAGGCCATAATCGGCCACCTGGAAGATCGGCGCCTCGGCATCCTTGTTGATCGCCACGATCACCTTGCTGTCCTTCATTCCCGCCAGATGTTGAATCGCCCCCGAAATGCCAACCGCGATATAAAGCTGCGGGGCGACGATTTTGCCGGTCTGGCCAACCTGATAATCGTTCGGCGCAAAACCGGCGTCGACCGCGGCGCGCGAGGCGCCTATCGCCGCGCCGAGCTTGTCGGCCAGGGGTTCGAGCAGCCCGTGAAAGTTTTCGCCGCTGCCCAGGCCACGTCCACCGGACACCACCACTTTGGCGGCGGTCAGTTCGGGACGTTCGGATTTGGTCAATTCACGACCGACCAGCTTGCTGCGCGCCACATCCGGTCCCGGCGCCACGGTCTCGATCGCCGCGCTGCCACCGTCGCCGGCCGCTTCGAAGGCGGTCGCCCGCACGGTGATCACCTTCACCGGATCAGCCGACTGGACCGTCGCCAGCACATTGCCGGCATAAATCGGCCGCACGAAGGTATCGGCGTCAACGACGGCGACGATATCGGAAATCTGCGCGCTATCGAGGATGGCGGCGAGTCGCGGCATGCTGTTCTTACCGTGCGTGGTCGCCGCGGCAACGATATGGGAGTATCCGCCGGCCAGGCCCTGCACCAGCGCCGCAAGGTTCGAAGCGGCATGCGCAGCATAATGCGCGGCGTCGGCGAGCAACACCTTGCCAACGCCGGCTACCTTGGCCGCGCTGTCGGCGACAGCCGTGCAGCCGCTGCCGGCAACCAGCAGATGGATGTCGCCGCCAATGCGCGCGGCGGCAGTCACGGCGTTGAGGGTCGCCGCCTTCAGTGAGCTATTGTCGTGCTCGGCGATAACGAGAATGGCCATGATCAGATCACCTTCGCTTCAGTCTTGAGTTTCATCACCAAGGCCGCCGCATCGGCGACCAGGATACCGGCGGTGCGTTTCGGCGGCTCGGCAACCTTGAGCGTTTTCAGACGCGGGGCGATGTCGACACCGAGTGCCGCCGCAGTGGTCGTTTCCAGCGGCTTTTTCTTGGCTTTCATGATGTTCGGCAGGGTCGCGTAACGCGGCTCGTTGAGACGCAAGTCGGCGGTGACCACCGCCGGCAAGGGCACGTCTACGGTTTCCAGGCCGCCATCGATTTCGCGAGTCACCGTCGCCTGGCCACCGGCAATGGTCACTTTCGAGGCGAAGGTCGCCTGTGGCCAGGACAACAGGCCAGCCAGCATCTGACCGGTCTGGTTGGCGTCGTCGTCGATCGCCTGCTTGCCGCAAATCACCAACTGCGGCTGTTCCTTCTCGCAAACCGCCTTCAGCAGCTTGGCGACCGCCAGCGGCTGCAATTCGCCTTCGGCCTGAATCAGGATGCCGCGGTCGGCGCCGATGGCCATCGCGGTACGCAAAGTTTCCTGACAATTGGCGACACCCGCCGAGACGACGACCACTTCGCTGGCGACGCCGGCTTCCTTGAGCCGTACCGCCTCCTCGACGGCGATTTCGTCGAAAGGGTTCATCGACATCTTCACGTTGGCCAGATCAACGTCGCTGCCGTCGGCCTTGACGCGCACCTTGACGTTGTAATCCACCACCCGTTTGATTGGAACGAGGATCTTCAAGTTTCTCTCCTTATCTCACTACTCACCGCTCGGCGATCGAGCGCACAGCGAGGCGTTTGCAAAATCGCATCGTAATCGAACACGATCGAGGTCGTCCGCATTTGACATGGCCGCATCCTGCCCGGACAATGGTCCATACTAGGCAGTACGGTATGCGTACGGTACCGTATGGAATTAAACCTGTCAAGCTTTGGGCCAGCAGTTACCGAACGCAAGCCAACAATATGCCTCACCGACGCACTTTAGGAAAGGTTCCGCGCATGAAAAACGATCGAGGCCAACCGCGCACCATCCATGACCGTAACGAGTGGGTCGAAGCGGCGATCGGCCTGCTTGCCGAGCAAGGCGTGGCCGGCATACGCATCGAAGTGCTGGCCAAGACCTTCGGAGTGACCAAGGGCAGCTTCTATTGGCACTTCAAGGATCGGCAGGATTTATTCAACGCCGTTCTGGAAACCTGGCGAGACGGGCGAATCCGCGACATCCGGAAGCAGACTGAAGCCAACCCGGGCGGCGAAAATCAGCAGTTGCTGCGGCTGATCGACATCTATGGTTCGACGCGCAACCGGAAAGGGATCTCGATCGAACTGGCGGTTCGCGAATGGGCGCGGCGCGATGGGCAGGCGGCGGCGGCGGTCGAAGAGGTCGATCGCAGCCGGCTGGAATGCACGCGGCAACTGTTCATCGCTCGCGGTCTGAGTGATGACGAGGCGAAAAGTCGCAGCCTGCTGCTTTACGCCTATGTTTTCGGGCAGAGTCTGATGGCCTGCGAGAACTATGACCCGCGTCTGGCTGAGTTCAAACACTGGATCGCCGGGTTGATCGTCGCCACCTGAACGCCGATCATCCATCAAGTCCGTCCGACCCCCCTTCCGGAGAACGCCCGATGCCAGCCAAACCTCGCTATATTCTTGCATTGGATCAAGGAACAACCAGTTCGCGTGCCTTGCTGGTCGACCGGGAGGGGCGCTTGTGCGGTCTGGCGCAACGGGAATTTGCCCAACACTACCCGCAACCGGGCTGGGTGGAACACGATGCCGAGGAAATCTGGCAAACGCAGTTAGCGGTCGCCCGGGCGGTTTTGCACGACCAAGGGGTCGCCGCCAGCCAGATCGCCGCCATCGGCATCGCCAACCAGCGTGAAACGACCGTCCTTTGGGATCGCCGCAGCGGTTGTCCGTTACATCGGGCCATCGTCTGGCAGGATCGGCGGACCGCCGATTGCTGCGAGCGCCTGCGACTTGCCGGTCATGAAGATCTGTTCCAGCAGCGCACCGGACTGGTCCTCGATGCCTACTTTTCCGGCAGCAAGCTGCAATGGCTGCTTGATCACCTGCCACAGGCACGGCAACGCGCCGAACGCGGCGAACTGGCTTTCGGCACGATCGACAGTTGGCTGACTTGGCGGCTTTCCGGCGGTCGGGCGCATTTAAGCGATCCATCGAACGCTTCACGAACCCTGCTCTTCGATATTCAGCGCAGCGCGTGGGATCAGGATCTGCTGGATCTGTTCGGGATACCGGCAAGCGTCCTGCCGCAGGTGGTCGACAGCAGCGGCACGCACGCCAGCGCCGCGCCAGAATGGTTCGGCGCTGAAATCCCGATTGCCAGTCTGATCGGCGATCAACAGGCGGCGACGTTCGGTCAGGCTTGCATCAAAGCGGGAATGGCCAAGAATACCTACGGCACCGGCTGCTTCATGCTGCTCAACACCGGCCAGCGTAGCGTGTCGTCACGACATCGTCTGCTGGCCACCACCGGCTGGCGGCGTGACGGACTGACGACCTATTTGCTCGAAGGCAGCGTCTTCATGGCCGGCGCGACGGTTCAGTGGCTGCGCGATGAACTCGGCCTGATCGAACGCGCGGCGGATATCGAAAAGCTGGCCGCCAGCGTGCCGAACAGCGGCGGCGTGTACCTGGTGCCGGCACATACGGGTCTTGCCGCCCCTTACTGGGACCCTTACGCCCGTGGCGCGCTGCTTGGCCTGACACGGGGCAGTAATCGCGCGCATATTGCACGGGCGACACTCGAAGCGATCGCCTTTCAAAGTGCCGAGGTGCTCGAGGCGATGGAAAGCGACGCCGGCGCCGCGCTCAGCGAACTGCGCGTCGATGGCGGCGCGGCAAACAATGACTTGCTGCTGCAGTTTCAAGCCGATCTGCTCGGCGTTCCGGTGGTGCGGCCGCGCGTCACCGAAACCACCGCTCTCGGTGCCGCTTATCTGGCCGGTTTGGGAGTCGGCTTCTGGCACGACAACGCTGAAATCGCCGCCTTGTGGCAGGAAGAGAGGCGCTTCGAGCCTCGCTTGTCTGCCAGCAGCCGTAACGAACTGCTGGCGGGCTGGCGGCACGCCGTCGACCGTTGCCGCAAGTGGTTGTCTCCTGAAACGCCACCGCCCCCCGAACGATAGGCGTCAAACGGACCGGCGACGCCTGGCGCGGTCGTCCGATATTGCCCTGCGGGGTTAGCGTTTGGTAATGGCCAAAAATTCTTTTTTAAGTGGCGGCTTGGCGATACTCGGCAGACGGAAAAAAATTTTTGGCCGGAGGATTTCCATGCCAGAATTAGCGCTTTTGACATTTCAACCTTCCGTCTTTCTCGGGACACCCGCTGTACCAGACATCCGTCTTGAGAAGATCCACCTCTAACCTAGGAGACACTATGAACAAGTCTGAAATGATCGATGCCATCGCGGCGCGCTCCGGTCTATCCAAGGCGATGGTCGCCAAAGCGCTCGATGCCACCACCGAGACGATCATTGACGCCGTCGCCCAAGGCGATACGGTGACCCTGGTGGGTTTTGGCACGTTCAAAGCCAGCACGCGCGCGGCACGCGAGGGCAAAAATCCGAAATCCGGGGAGAAAATTCAGATTCCGGAAATGACCGTCCCCAAATTCGCCGCCGGAGCGACCTTCAAAAACCGGGTCGCCGGCAAAGAGAATTGAATTTTAAATTAGTAACAAGATGCATAACCAAGGACAGCGCCACCAGACTCGCTTGTCGTTCCCCGAGGTGGCGCCGTCGATCGTCGATTTTTTGAACACGGGCATGATTGCATACAAAAAAATGTCCGGCCCCGATAATTTTCTTCTGATGACATCCTGGAGGCGCTGCCCCTCGGTCGTCGAAACGATCACCGACACAGACCCCGGTTGGCGGCCCTGACTGGAGACGGATTACCAATGGACAAGCAAATCGCGACGCTCGGCGGCGGCTGTTTCTGGTGTCTGGAAGCGGTGTTCGAGCAAGTTTCCGGTGTCGAACACGTGGTTTCCGGCTACAGCGGCGGCCATACCGACCGCCCGGACTATCAGACAGTCTGCGGCGGCCGGACCGGACACGCCGAGGTGGTCCAACTCACTTTCGATCCAGCACGCTGCAGTTACAGAGAGTTGCTGGAAATCTTTTTCGCCATCCACGATCCGACGACGCTCAACCAGCAAGGAAACGACATCGGCACGCAATACCGTTCGGTGATCTTCTACCATGGGCCCGAACAAAAACGGATCGCCAACGAATTGCTGGCGGAGCTGGTCAGCCAGAAAATCTGGCCGTCACCGATTGTCACCGAGGTGTTGCCGGCGCCGCGTTTTTTTCCCGCCGAAGACTATCACCACCAGTATTTCCGCAACCATCCCGAACAAGCTTATTGCCAACTGGTGATCAACCCCAAGTTGGCCAAATTCCGGCGGACTTTCCAGCAACGGCTCAAGACCGATCGATGAACCGCAGCAGATCGTGAATGAAGCGGTCGCGATCGCATTGATGCGGCGAGTGGTCGGCCCCTTCATAGACGTGCAGTTCGGCATCGCGTAAGCGATCCCGCAGGTAGGGACCGGTTTCCGGCGGATAATAGTTGCTGGCTCCGCCATAAATCAGTAGCGTCGGAATGTCGATTCGTTCGAGGGCCGGACGGAAATCAGTGCTCAGCAGCGTTTCCCAGCACGCGATCAAGGGCGGTGAGTACTGGGCTTTCAACCAGTCACGTGCCTTGACCAGACCTGGCGCGTGCTCCTCGTACTTCTGGCGCGCACGCGCGTTGAGGCCCATCGCCGCCAAACGCAGCACCGCTTCGGCAAAATCGCTCTCCAGATCCCGTGACAGGGCCGCCGCCCGTTGTTGGTCGAACTGGCCGTAAATGCCAAACGGCCAGCTTTCGTCGGTGAGCAGTTTCGGCGACTGATCGATCAGGCAGATCTTGCCCAGGCGATCGCAACCATTGGTTTTGATGTATTCCCAAAGCGTCAACGCCCCCAGTGAATGAGCGACCACCACCACGTCCTGCAGATGATAGTGCTGGAGCAGGTTCAGCAAGTCTCGGGCCATCCGCTGAACGCTGGGCGGCGTATCGGTGCTCAATGGGTGCCCGCCGTGTCCGCGGGCGTCCCAGCGGAAAACGTGGTGATGAGGAATCAGACGATCGAGGAAAGGCAGCCATTCGCGGTGACTGGCGGTCCAGCCATGCAACAGCACCACCGGCGACCCTTCGCCGGAGATCTGCAAATGGATTTTTTCGCCGTCGTCGGCAAAGAAATATTTCATCGGGGGACTTCACCAAAGTTGAAAATCGAGGCAGAGAAAAACCGGACCAGCGAAATGGCCTCAAGACGGCAACTATAGTCTCACCCCATGTTCACCGAAAGAGCCGCACGAAAAAATCCGCTCAAGGCGGAGTGAAATTGACAACGGATTGGTGGTTTGGATCTGGGCTAGCGAATCGTGTTCCCCTGATCCGTCTCGCAACATCCGGGTCTCCGGTCAATGATCCGAGAGGGGTCAGCGATCCGAAACCGTCAACAGGCACGGCAAATGACGTCGACACAGCGGCCAGATCTAGGACGTGTTAACACTATCGGATCGCTGCTGCGATAAGCGCCAGGGTAATGAACCCGGTGAAATACACATCGTAGTTTACCGTAACGCGTAAAAATCCGTCGCCACGCCTTGATGCGCCCGAACAGGCGCTCCATGTCGTTGCGGATAGGCCAGGTGCCAATGACCAAGGTGCTCGGGCACCCCCTGTGCCAATATGAACTGAGACACCTAGTCGCAACGAGCCCAAAATGACTGTGGTCCTTCGATTCAGTACCAAAATGTTTGACGTCACCCGTGAGCGCGAGAATCCAATCAATCCGATTCCCGGCGAGTCGTTGCTCCGATGGTTGAACACGAGGCTCGGGCACGGCGCCCGACTTACCGACCCGGATCCTGAAGACTGGGGCTGGTACAGCTACGTCGAATGGGACGGTGCGCAGTACATGCTCGGCTCAAGCGCATCTGAGGAAGAGGAAGGTAAGCACGAATGGGTTCTACAGATTGTTCGACAGCGAAGTTTGAAAGAGCGGTGGCTGGGCCACGGAAAGGCGACTGTCGAAGACCCATGCGTCAAGAGCATTCTGAAACTTCTTCTTGCGGAGCAGCAGTTCGAGCGCGTTGCGGTCGAAGGCGAGACCTAATTTGGCGCTCAACCGAATGCGCCAATCTGCACGGCGGATAACTCTACGGTAGAGGGCTGGAGAGCCTGCCAAGTATTTGTTAAACCGACATCCGCAGCCTAGGAACGGTCAGAATAATGCGCACGGCCAAAAATGCCAATCTGCGAATCGTGAGAATTGGGCTTTGGCCTCGCTATTCCCTCCGAAAAGCCATGCCCTGTTGCCCAGAAAGCGAAGCGCTGAGAGAGTTGTTCGTTAGGGGCGTCTGGATCGATGTAGGGCGAGGGTGTCCGACAGCCGCCATTTTTGGCACTTGCGCAGCATGCGAGTACTCTTCCACAGGCGATTGCGCCGTATCGAGACGGTCGTGATCGCCGTGGCGAAAGAGGATGCCGCAGTGGCCTATTTTTTTGCAGTGATGCGGTAGCTGCCGTCGGCGTTGAATTTGATGTCTGCATCAAGGAAGTAGGCTTGCACATCGGGGCGGAGAAGCTTCACGGTATCGTAGGCTTCCCCAGAACGTGCGCCGGTGCCGCAGATGAACACGACCGGCTTGTCGCTCGGCAAGGTGTTGATCTTTTTTTCCAGGTCGTTGATTGGCAGATTAATCGACCCCGGAATGGTCCCTCCGATATATTCCTTGGCATCGCGAACGTCGACCAGCAGGATCGAATCCGGCGATTCCTTCCAGACCTTGACAAAGGAATCGACCGTCGCCGTTCCTTTCTCCTTTCCTGCCATCAGGGTGGCTGTCTTTACTCCCAGGGCGGGAGAACCCGCGGCAGGCGCGGCATCGGGCCCCGCTCCGTGGAGTTTTTCCCATTCCGGGTAACCTTCGGGATAGGTCAAGACATTTACGTATCCCAGTTTTCGTGCCTTTTCGGCCGATTTATCGGAAAGCAGGCACTCCAGCCCACCGCAGTAGTAAATCAGCCGCGTCGTTTTGTCGACCGGCAACTTGTCGATGTGCTTATCGAAGTCGGTATCGGAAATGTTGATCGCGGTTGGAATCATGCCCTTCTCGGCAACGCGTCTGGGTCTGGCGTCGATCAGTGCATACGGGGCTTTTTCGTCGATCAGCTTCTTGATATAGGCTGCCGAGACCGATAGCGGTCCGCCTCTGGCCTGCCAATCCGGCATCCCGGCCGCATAGACTCTGATGTTCGGATAACCCAGCTTTTCAGCTTTGAACGCCGAGTTGTGACTCAGCATGCAGTCGACACCGCCGCAGTAAAAGATCAGCAGGGTTGATTTGTCCGCCGGCAGGCGGCTGGCTTGCTTGTCGAACAACGTATCGGGGATGTTGACCGCGCCGGGAATGTGACCGGGGTCGAACTGACGCGCCGTCGGTCGCGAGTCGATGATCGCCACACCTTTCCTGGGAGGAATGTCGACGTTCTGGCGAACGAATTCGAAGTCGACCAAGGTTTTGTACCATCCGTCCTTGACCTGGGTGGACGGCGCATCAGCCGCTTGCACCCCATCCAGGCTCAGCGCCGGCAAGATCAACAAACCGCCAGCCAACGCGGCTAGCATCAAAAAACGCCTCGTAATCATGTCATTATCCTATTGACGGAAAGAGGGGGTCGTCAACTGCACGTAGCTGGAGTATCGCCGTCCTTGGCCCCTTTGGTGACGAATGCCTTGAGATCGTCAAATAATTCCTGATCCGGCACGTCGGCGAATTTTTCCGCCGCCTTGTTGGCCGACTTGATGCTGGCCCGATAGGACTTGCTGAGATATTGCTTGACAGTATCCTTCCCCTTGGCATGCTTGTCGGCCTGCAGGTAGCTGGCCCATTCGGCCATCGTCTTGGCGCTCGGGTTGACCGTGCCGATGGGCATCGCCACATGGCAAGAGGTGCATACGCTGCGATAGTAGATGCGGCCGCGCTTCCAGTCGGCATCATAGGCGTTGGCGGAAAGGGAGGAGCCCAGGAGAGCAAGCAGGACGGCGGCTGAAAGGGAAGAAGCAGACTTCATGGCAGGGTTCTCATTGTTTGCTATGCGGTTGAAGGCGTCGGCGGAAGACTCAAATCTCTTCCCAACCGGTAATCATCGCCTTGATTTGCGAGGTCATTGTCGGGCCGGTGGTGACGAGATAAAGATGGGAGACAAAAAAAGCCAGCATCAGAAATGCACCGATAGTGTGTCCGATGGCCACCGGTGCCAAAGGAAGATCGGCCAAACCCCAGGCGTTCCAGTCGCCGTGGAAAAGGTAGAGCCAGCCGGTAATCCAGAGCAACGGGCTGACCAACAGCAATACAGCAAGATAGGTCAGACGTTGCAAGGGGTTGTGTTTATTCAGCGCACTTGGCTTGAACGGATGTGGTTCGTTGCGGAAAATTCCGGAGGAGTAATACTTGGCGACCAGCAACACTTTTTCGGTTGTCGGGATGTAGTGCCGCCATTCGCCGGTCGTCAAATGCCAGAACAGGGCAAAGATCCATAAGCCGACCAGGGACCACGCCGCGAAGTTGTGACAAGCCACCGCCTTCTCGAAACCGAACAGCGTATAGCTGCCGTGAATTTCAAAGCCGCTCAGCATCAAAAACAGGATCAATGCGGCCTGGGTCCAGTGCCAGAAACGCTCGAATCCCTTGAAGAGATAGACCCGTTCACCCATTTTTCATATCCCCCCCTTGCGGCTTGCGTCTGGACAACAGACGCATTAGACCATGTCCCAGCGAACCCACTGCCGCCAACAACACCAAGCCCCAGCCCAAAGTATCCACCAGTTTGCTGGCGTCGCGACCGGGGAGGTAAACACCTGTCACGCCGGCCAACCGTCCGTTGTCGCGATGACATTCGCCGCAGCCCAGGGCTTTTTCCTTGGGGGCCACCATATGCGTGATCGGCCAGAACATTTCGGTCTTTACGAAGCCGACCTGGCCTGAGAAGGGGAGGCCGGCGTCACGCATGCCGGTCGCGATGGCCTTGTCCCAGACCAGATTCTTCCAGTAGCCGGTATCGTCGTTTCCCGCCGTATGCGGTTTAAGCAGAATTTTGTTAACCGGGTCGTAAGGCTGCGCGCCACGAAAAACTTTTACCGGCCAGATCAGCGACTTGCCGTCGTCTGGGCGGCCACCCAAGGAATTGATTCTGACGATGCCATCGGCGTTCTCGATCTTGTCGCTTTCCAGCGTGTACCGGACGTCACCGTTGAACCAGAGGTACTCCGGCTTGACATTCTCACCCAATACGAAAGAACCCTTCCGGGATTCATAGATAATCCGGCCCTTTTCGTCCTTGCGGACGATTTGCTTGCCTTCAGCATCGCGTTCGCCGGCCGTCGACCAGTCCCATTGCATTTTGGTTGCCACCCCGCCGCGAGCGAATTCGGGAATATGGCAGGTTTGACAGGCCAGCTTGCTCGCGTGCTGATTGAGTCGTGCTTCTTTCTTGTGCGGTGCATTATCGTGACAGGAAACGCAAGTTGCCGGATTGCTCTTATCTTCCTTGCCGCGGATATGCACACCCTCCTTGTCCATCGCCGTCGGCGTGTAGCGGCTGCCGGCAACGTCGTGGCTGGACGTCTTGTGGCAACTGGCGCAGGTGAAATCCAGGCCGGTGGCATCCATATGCACGTCCAGCTCTCGGACGGGAGCGGCCAGCGAGCTATCGAGATCACCATGCTTGACCCCATCGCCACCGCCACCGAAGAAGTGGCAAGAGCCGCAAGTGTCGCGACTGGACTTGCCGACCTTCTGCGCCACCTTGGCAATGTCGATGCCTTTGACGATCTTGCCCGAACCGGGCGGCAGTTCGGTATCCTTGAGGACCGGGTTGCCGGCCAGACCTGGCGGCTTCTTGTAGATTCCCGTCGTGTCGTGACACACTAGGCAGTCGACGTTCTCTTCGCTAGTGAAGTCGAAGCTGGCATCCTTCCAGCCGTACCCGATATGGCAACTGGTGCAGGCCGAATAGTTGGACGCCACGGAGATACAGAAATTGTTGAGGATTGTTTTCTTGCCGAGCTTTTGTCCGCTGACCGGATTGAGGTATTCCCATCGCCAGTGTTTGGTGCGGTGAATTTGCCCCGCTGCTTCGGTGTGGCAAGCCAGGCAGGCCTTGGTCACTTCCGGAGCAGAGGAGAATTCCCGTTGCAATTCCTTGTATTTGCTGTGATCCGCCGTGGTTGAAAGCTTGAGCGGTTTGGCGTCACCGATAGCCGGCGAACTTGTCATCAGTAGGGACGTCAGGGCGAGAAGGCAAAACCTGCCCGCCAGCACCAGTCTGTGGAACTTCATGCTTGCCTCGCGAATGGCATGATTCAGTACATCAAAACATAATTATAGGCTAGGGTCTGTTGACAATCGCCCCGCTGCCAAAATGACATTGGCACAAAACCACGAATTTGCGGTTTACATTCAATAACTTGCAAAGGGGCTGTTCACAGCTCGTGAGTTATGGTCATATCCTGACTTTTGGATGGAGTCAGGATGGTACGCTTGGCACTTCGTGATGATCAGTATGAGCGGTTAGCAGCGCTGCTGCCGGGAAAAGCCAGCGATCCTGGGCGCACAGCCGCCGACAATCGGCTGTTCGTGGAAGCGGTGCTGTGGATCGCTCGCACGGGTAGCCCGTGGCGAGATTTGCCGCACGAATTCGGTTCTTGGAACAGCGTCTATCAACGCTTTGCCCGCTGGTCACGCAACGGTGTCTGGCATCGTGTCTTTGCGCAACTGGCACAGGATGCGGATTTCGAAGAAGTGTTTATCGACAGCACGATTGTTCGTGCTCACCAGCACGCAGCCGGGGCTCCTCAAAAAAAGGGGATCAAGCGCTCGGACGATCCCGCGGCGGACTGAGCACCAAGATTCACGCACTGGTTGAAGGACTCGGATCGCTGGCGCGATTCCGGCTCACCGGCGGCGAAGCCGGTGATAGCCCAGAGGCCCTGCCATTGCTCGGAGATCTACAGCCGGGCTCACTCAGCGCGGACAAGGCTTACGATACCGACGCCATTCTCGAACACCTCTCGAATCATGGTATTGGTGCCGTCATCCCGCCTCGCAGCAATCGGATCGTTCAAAGGGATTTTGATCGGCATCAGTACAAAAACCGCAATCTAGTCGAACGGTTCTTCTGTCGTATCAAGCAATTTCGACGCATCGCCACTCGCTACGACAAACTGGTCGAACGCTTCGCGTCCTTCATCGCGCTAACTGCAGCGTTCATTTGGCTGACTTGATTGTCAACAGACCCTAATACATTAGCCGTTTGCTTCCGACAGTTCAAGTCCAGCTGGCGCCGTTATGTAGGGAACAAGTAATCTGTCCGGAGTTGTAGCAAATGATCTGTCGGGTTCCGATTCATCCCGGATGGGGGCTGAAGAT
>JAEUOJ010000069.1 GCA_016789495.1 Accumulibacter sp.
GACCCCAAAGGATTGGCGGTCGGCATGGTCTTGGTCGCCGTCGGCCTGTTTTTTTTCGACGAGGGTCTGCAGGCCGGCCTGTTTCCGCTCGGCGATGAAATGACCACCGGCCTGATGGGCGAGGGCGCGGCGATGTGGGCGATCTATCTGTACGGCTTCCTGATCGGCTTTGCCACGACGATGGCGGAACCGGCGCTGATTGCCTTGTCGATCAAGGCCGACGAGGTCAGCCTGGGGCAACTCAAAGGCTTTTGGCTGCGCTTTCTGGTCTCCGTCGGCGTCGGCATCGGCATCGTCCTCGGTTGCGCGCGCATCATCGACGGCAGCCCGATCGCCTACTGGTTGATTCCCGGCTACCTGCTGGTGTTGGCGATGATCAAGGTGGCGCCGCGCTTCATCGTGCCGATCGCCTTCGACTGCGGCGGCGTCACCACTTCTACCGTAACCGTGCCGCTGGTAACCGCGCTCGGCGTCGGTCTGGCCGAGCGCACGCCGGGGCGTGACCCGATGATCGACGGTTTTGGCCTGATCGCCTTCGCCTCGCTGCTGCCGATGATCATCGTCATGTCCTACGGCCTCCTGGCCGGCTGGCTGCAACGGACAGGAAAACGTATCAAGGAGAAGAGACCATGAAGTTCGCCGCTGTTGTGCTGATTGTGCCGGAAGAAGACGAAAATCGCGCCGTCGACATCGTCAAGCAGGCCGGCGCCACCGGCATTACCATTCTCAAAGGCAAGGGTCTGCGACACAACGAGCGCAAGACCTTTCTCGGCCTAGGCCTGGAGCGCAAGGAATCATTACTGCTCTGCGTGGTGGAAAAACAACTCGCGATGCGCATCCTGCGCTCCGTCAAACAGCAGATGGAAATCGACTTGTCTGGCAGCGGGCTTGCCTTTTCACTGCCGCTGGACAGCGTCGTCGGCATAGGAGCTGAACAGATGCTGACTTTTCATCGTAATGTCGAGGAGGAACTGTGAGCAACCATTGCCTTCCGACATTCCCGACGTGCTGCCCCTCTATTGACTGAAGACTGAAGGAGTTCCCGAAATGCTCGTTGCCGGAATCATGAAAACGAAGATTGTCACCATCGGCCCGCTGGCCACGGTGCGGGAAGCGCTGCTGAAGATGAAGGAGCATGGTGTCAAGACGCTGGTCGTCGACAAGCGCCATTCCGGCGACGCCTACGGCTTGGTCACCTACCGCGATGTTGCCCGCGCGGTCATCGCCGACGACGGCGATATCGATCTGCTCAATGTCTATGATATCGCCCAGAAACCGGCACTGCAGGTTTCGCAACACCTCGATGTACGCTACCTGGCACGGCTGATGATCCAGTACGGGGTAAAAAACGTCCTGGTCATCGACAACAACGAGCTGGAAGGTTTCGTCTCGGACACCGATGTCGTCGGTAATCTCATTGAACGGGCGGCAAGCGGCCGCTAAACTGAATCCATATGGACAAGACCATACGCCGCTATGCCGCCTTTTTTCCGCGTTGGTGCCAGGCCTTCGGCGACCATGTACCGGATCCTTACGGCGAAGCGCAAGCGGTCGAATGGCTGCTTGGCGAAGATTGCGTCGGTGTCATCCTCCTGCCGGAAATTCGACATCTGCTGATGCGCAACCTGCTTGGTCCGCAACTCCCCGAGCTGGAGTTTCAGCCGCGCGCAATCCGGCTCAACGGTCACGAATACACCGAAGAGGCTGTGCTTGGCCATCCCGGCTACTTGGCAATGCGCGGACTGCTTCGCGGAGAGGCGGCGACGCACATGTTCCTGACTTATCATTTGATCTACCCGCCGGGGACGCGCATCATCACCTTGTCGAGCAAGGCGCCGCTACCCCTGCTGTACAAGGAAATGGCGCCGCTGCGGGTAACCGTCGTCGACTGATCAAACGGCTACTCGACTCGCGAGGAGCCGGTGTCGAGGTCGCCTTAACTGGCTGGACGGGGTTTGATTCGGGCGCCAAAACTCCGAAATCCAGAGAATTAAAATCGCTATCAAACCAGTCGATGCGCGAACGTTGCCTCGGACTTATCCGAGGCATTCATATCAACTCGGCACTCACCATCGGGCGAGCTCTGCACGCTACTCTTGGTGGTCAAGAAATTCAGACCTCTGGATCGTTGGTTTCGCTGGTGGCGAGCAGGTTATCCGGCGTCCTCGCCATGGCGGACGTACCGACCGGGCGCGTGCTCGATGCCCTTCAGCTTGCCGGCACCCGGCTGACGCGCGTCGACAGGCCGATCCTCCTGTGCGAGCAACCAGTCGCGCCAGTCGTTCCACCACGATCCCTCATGGTGGTCGGCGCCGCCCATAAATGTTGGCGCTTCGCTCGGCAGGTCGGGGCGGGTCCAATAACCGTAGCGCCCGAAGGCGGGCGGATTGACGAGGCCGGTCAGATGTCCCGACTCGCCAAGGACGAAGCGCACCGGACCGCGAGGCAAGCGGGTGCCGAGGTAGACGCTTTGCCAAGGCGCCACCTGGTCGTCGACCATCGCCAGGAAATAGCACGGCACGTTTACTTTTCGCGCATCCAGGCCGACCCCGTTCACCGATAGCGTTCCCGGCTGCGCCAGACCATTGTCGCGCTGGAGTCGATCGGCGTAATACGCTTGCAATGCCGACGGCGAGCGACTGAGGTGGGCGTTCCACTGCAGCAGGTCGTCCGCCAGGCGGTCTTTGCCGAGCAGATAATGATTGATCACCAACGACCACGCCAGGTCGTTGGTGCGCAATTGCTGGCAGGCATTCTGCCCTTGTGGCGAGCGGCCGCCGGCGGTGGCGGAAAAGTCGAGGGTGCTGGCCAGGACCGTCGCCGACGCGGCGCGATAATCGCGGCGGGCGGCCATGTAGGCCAGCGTGGCCATCAACAGCGCGCCGCCCAGGCAATAGCCGACCATGTGGATCTTTCTTTCGCCGGTCGCCTGCTGAGTGGCCCGGATCGCCGCCAGCATCCCCTGTGTCAGGTAATCGTCGAAGGATTTCCCGGCAAGCACCGGATCGGGATCGACCCAACTGATGATGAAGGTGGTGAATCCCTGCTCGGTGGTCCATTTGACGAACGAGTGATCGTCGCGCAGATCGAACAGATAATACTTGTGCCGCCACGGCGGGACGATCAATAGCGGCTTGGCCCATTGCTGCGGCGTCGTCGGCGCGTACTGGATCAATTGCAGCAAGTCATTCTCGAAGATGACCTGGCCGGGGGTGGTCGCCAGGTCGGAGCCCAGTCGGCGATTTTTGCGCAGAGGCAGGGAATCGGCCTGCAGATCGTTGAGCAGTCGCTTCAAGCCCTTGAGCAGATTGCGTCCGCGACTGTCGAGCGTCTCGCGCCAGACCGCCGGGTTGGTCAGCGCAAAATTGTTCGGCGACAGTGCGTCGAGAAATGAGTCGGCGAGAGTTTCGGGCCGGTCGCGTCCGACCTCGTCGGGACCACCAGCGTCGACCATGGCGTCGTGCAGGTGGCGGGCGGTGATCAGGTACGATTGCTTGATGAAATCGAACA
This sequence comes from Accumulibacter sp., assembly GCA_016789495.1. Classification (GTDB taxonomy): domain Bacteria; phylum Pseudomonadota; class Gammaproteobacteria; order Burkholderiales; family Rhodocyclaceae; genus Accumulibacter. Next base: position 3,511 of record JAEUOJ010000069.1, read on the forward strand.
GGAAATGGCTGCTCCAGGCTTCATCGGCAAAGCGTGGATCGTCGGCCGTGGCCGGGACGGGAGCTTTTGGCGCGATCCCCATGCTTTTCAACAGCGTTCCCTGTGCCAGTTGCAGATGATCGCGCATCAGCTCCATTTGCGTGCGTGCCAGGCGGTAGGGGTTGCTCAGCAGACGCACCGAGAGATCCATGGCGGCCTTGGCGACGCCCAGTTCGCCGGCGGGCAGGACCCGCCCTTCGCGGGCCCGGCGTTTCATGTGCCGGGCCAGCAAACGCGAGGCCTGGCTGGCGATGTCGAGATACAGTTCGGCAAAGTCGGCTGGCGTCGATGGCCAACGGTCTTCGTCGCGGAATGACGACGGCGAGATGATCATGCCAATGTTCTCCTCTAGGCATCCACCACCCGGTCACGGCCGGGCTGAATGAAACGGATCACGCCGCTGCCGTCGTCGATCCGTTGTAGCAAACCGCTGTGTTCGAGACGGTTGAGGTGTGCGATCGCTTCACCCATGGCGAACATCGTCTGGTGCGTATCGAGATCGCGCGGGAAAAGCGTCGCCAACAAGTCGGCGGCGTTCCGCGGCGTCGTGCAATGCGCGGCGAGCACTTGCAGACGCTCCTCATGGTGCGCGTGCAAGGCGCGCACACGGTCGGCGATTCCCCGGAAAGGCAGGCCGTGCGAGGGCAACACCAGGGTGTCGGCGGGCAATGCCAGGTAACCGTCGATCGATTTCAGGTAATCGGCCAGCGAATCGGCGTGCGGCGTAACGGCAAAGACGCTGATGTTGGTCGAGATTTTCGGGAGCAGCATGTCGCCGGAAATCAGTACGTCCAGCGCGGAGCAATACAGTGAGACATGCTCCGGCGAGTGGCCGTGGCCGATACGCACCTGCCAGCACCGCCCGCCGATGGTCAACTGGCTGTCGGCGAACAGCCGCTGATAGGACGAGGGCAGCGTGGGAACGCCGCGGTTGTAGGTGCCGCTGCGTCGTTCGAGCGCCGCGCAGCGTTCATCGTCGAGACCATGGGCGCGGAACTGGCGCAACATCGGCTGATTGCCGTGACCGCCGATCTCGTGCCAGACGGCGTGCGCCGTCAGGTATTCGCCGGCCGACATCGACACCGGGGCACCGGTTCGTTGCTGCAGCCAGGCCGCCAATCCCAGGTGATCGGGGTGGAAATGCGTGACCACGATCCGCGAAATCCGACCGCCGCGCTCAGTGGTCGTCAACTGGTCAAGGATTTGTTGCCAGCAGTCCTTGACCGTGTCGAGCGCGAAACCGGTGTCAACGATCACCCAACCCGCATCATCCTCGAGCAGCCAGAGGTTGATATGGTTGAGCGCGAAGGGCAAGGGCATGCGCAGCCAATGCACGCCGGTTGCGACTTGGCGAATCTCGCCAGCGGCCGGCGGAGCGGCAAAAGGATGGACGGGAAGCATCTGGAATCCGATCGTGGCCTGGCGGTCGATTGAAAAAAGGCTTGAAAGCGATACACTGCATGCTTTGGCAGCCGCTTGCTGTAGTGGCATTGTACACGGCCTACGCTGCGGTCGGCCGCGATGACGGATCACTTTCGGCCGGGTTGGTTGGGCTGATCGACTTGCGAAAGGCGAAGATGCACAAAATTCAGGATCCGCATTTTGCCGAGCGGGTACGCGCCAATTTCGCGAGCCAGCAGGCGATGGCGCTGATCGGTGCGCAAATGATGGTCGTCAAACCCGGTTATACCGAAATCCATCTGCCTTACAAGCCCGAAATCTGTCAGCAGCACGGCTACATTCACGGCGGGGTGGTCGGAATGATCGCCGATTCGGCCGCTGGCTACGCCGCCAGCACCCTGACCGCCGCCGACACCGCAGTGTTGACCGTCGAGTACAAACTCAACTTGCTGGCCCCCGCTGAAGGCCAGCGACTGGTTGCCGAGGGCTCGGTGGTCCGTTATGGTCGGACGCTGATCGTCACTCGTGCCGAGGTTTTCGCTTTCAAGGATCAGCGCAGGAAAGTCTGCGCGCTCATGCAGCAGACGATCATCGCCGTGCCCGGCGAGCCGGAGACGCCTGCTGCCGCCTCAGGAACTTGATCGGGAGTGTGCTCGATGGATTTCCCTCGTCTAGACTTCGCCCATGGCGAAACGATCGCCATGCTGCGCGACAGCGTTCGCGCCTTCTCCGCCGCGGAAATCGCGCCGCGCGCCGCGGCGATCGACCGCGACAACTTGTTCCCCGCCGACCTGTGGCGAAAACTGGGCGACATGGGTCTGCTCGGCATCACCGCCGAAGAGGAATACGGTGGCAGCGGACTGAGCTACCTGGCGCACATCATCGCCATGGAGGAGATTTCGCGGGCCTCGGCCAGTGTCGCCTTGTCCTACGGCGCGCATTCCAATCTCTGCGTCAACCAGATCCGCCGCAACGGCACCGCCGCGCAGAAGGAGCGCTTTCTGCCCAAGCTGATCAGCGGCGAACATATCGGCGCGCTGGCGATGTCGGAGGCTAATGCCGGCTCCGATGTCGTCGGTATGACTCTGCGCGCCGAACGACAGGGCGACTGCTATCTGCTCAACGGCGGCAAGATGTGGATCACCAATGGTGGCGATGCCGACACGCTGGTGGTCTATGCCAAGACCGACGCCGGGGCCGGTCCGAAGGGCATCACCGCCTTCATCGTCGAGAAAGGTCTGCCCGGTTTTACCTGTGGCCACAAGCTCGACAAACTCGGCATGCGCGGCTCGAACACCTATCCGCTGTTTTTCGATGATTGCCCCGTGCCGGTGGAAAACGTTCTCGGCCAGGTCAATGGCGGCGTGCGGGTGCTGATGAGCGGTCTGGATTACGAACGGGCGGTTCTCGCTGGCGGTCCGCTAGGGATCATGGCCGCGGCGATGGATCTGGTGCTGCCTTACATCCATGAGCGACGGCAATTTGGTCAGGCGATTGGCGAATTTCAACTGATACAGGGCAAGGTCGCCGACATGTACACCACGTTCAACGCCTGTCGAGCGTACGTCTATGCCGTCGGACAGGCTTGCGACCGAGGCGAAACGACCCGCAAGGATGCCGCCGGGGCGATTCTTTACGCGGCTGAAAAGGCCACCTGGATGGCGGGTGAAGCGATTCAGATCCTCGGCGGCAACGGCTATATCAACGACTATCCGGCCGGCCGGTTGTGGCGCGACGCCAAACTGTACGAAATTGGCGCCGGCACTTCGGAAATCCGCCGCATGCTGATCGGCCGGGAACTGTTCGGCGAAACCGCTGGTTAACCCTTTTTTGATTGATAGTTATCGTGAATTGCACATTGCGCATCCTGACGGCCGACGATCAGCAGGAACTCGGTCATGTCCGACAATTTTTCCGCAACTATGCCGCCTGGCTGGGGGTGGATTTGTCGTACCAGAATTTCGAAGAGGAAATGGCCGCCCTGCCAGGAGCTTACTCGGCGCCGGGCGGACGTCTGTTCTATGCCGAATGCGATGGCCGGCCGGCCGGCTGCGTCGGCTTGCGGCCATTTTCCGACAACCTGTGCGAAATGAAACGGCTCTATGTCGAACCGCGGCAACGCGGTTATGGTATCGGCCTGCAACTGGCGCTGACGGTGATCAAGGCTGCCAAGGAAATCGGCTACCGCAAGCTGCTGCTCGACACCCTGCCGGCGATGCGCGTCGCCGTCCGTCTTTACCGCGAACTCGGGTTCAAGGAAACGCCAGCCTACTACCAGACACCGGTCGAAGGCACGATGTTTCTGGCGCTGGACTTGCAGAACTGGTCGGAGGAAGAGGTGGCCAACGAAAACCTCTTTCATCTTTTCGATTTCAACCGCGCCTGGTCCAGCCGAATGCAGGAAGTCGATCCCGACTATTTCAGGCGCCTGTCCAAGCTGCAGACGCCGGAATACCTGTGGATCGGTTGCGCCGATTCGCGCGTGCCGGCCAATGAAATCGTCGGCCTGTTGCCTGGCGAGGTCTTCGTCCATCGCAATGTCGCCAACGTCGTCGTCCATACCGATCTCAACTGTCTGTCGGTGATCCAGTTTGCCGTCGATGTGCTCAAGGTTCGTCATGTGATGGTTGTCGGGCACTACGGTTGCGGCGGCGTCAAGGCGGCGCTCAACCGCGACCGCGTCGGGCTGGTCGACATCTGGCTGCGCCACGTGATCGACGTCCATGAAAAGCACCTGGCCAGGATCGACGCCCTGCCCGAGGCTGAACGCCACGACCGGCTCTGCGAACTCAACGTCCTCGAACAAGTGACCAACGTCTGCCAGACCTTCGTCATCCAGGATGCCTGGCAACGCGGGCAGCCGGTCACCGTCCATGGCTGGATTTACGGGCTCAAGGATGGGCTGATGCGCGACCTCGGCTTCACCGTCCGCCGCGGCGACGATCTGCAGTCCGGCTATCTCGCCGCGCTCGAAACATTGCGCTGAAAGCGGATCGACAAGCGCCGTTGATGACCGCTGAGCGCGCCACGGGCTCGCTGACCACTTACCTCAAGCTGATCGCCACGTCCTTGATCTGGGGCGCGACCTGGATCGCCGGGCGTGTCGCGGTCAGCGAGGCCGCGCCGCTGTCCGTCGCCAGTTGGCGCTTTCTGCTCGCCGCGATCGCTCTCGGCGCCCTGGTCATCCGCCGCGAGGGTTGGCCACGCTGGACCGGGCGCGATTGGCTGACGCTGTTCGCCCTGGGAACCAGCGGCATTTTTCTGTACAACCTTTGTTTTCTCTATGGGATGACGCTGATCGAAGCCGGTCGCGGCGCGCTGGTCGTCGCCTTGACTCCGGCGCTGATCGCCGCTGGCGATTGGCTGCTGTTTGGCGCGCCGATGTCGCGTCTGAAAGGTTTCGGGATTACGGTCGCCATGTTCGGCTGCCTCCTGGTGGTGACCAATGGCCAGCCGGCGCTGCTGGCACACGGGCAGGTCGGTGTCGGTGAATGGCTGATCATCGGCTGCAGCCTGTTATGGGCGATCTACACCTTTGTCGGCCGTCGCGGCACCCGTTCTTTATCGCCACTGGCAATGACCTTCGGCGCCAGCCTCACCGGCTGGCTGCTGCTGACGGTCGCCGCCTGGTTGCAGGGCTCGCTGTTCTCGCTCGACGACGTGACCTGGCGCGGCGGCAGCGCGATCGTCTTCCTCGGTCTGTTCGGCACCGCCATTGGTTTCACCTGGTACGCCGAGGCTGTGCAACGCATCGGTGCGACCCGTTCCGGCGCCTTCATCAACCTGGTGCCGGTCAGCGCGGTACTGCTCGGTGCGCTACTGCTCGGCGAACGGCTGGAACTGGCCGTCCTGGCCGGCGGTGCGCTGGTCGTCGCCGGCGTCGTGCTGACCAATCACGCGGGCCGGCGGTTGAACGTCATGGCCACCGATGGAAAAAGAACGCTTCCCTGAGCAACGAGCCCGCCGGACAGGGGAGCGCTGACCGACGACGCGGCAAGCGCAGGAAGGCCTTGGATCGATCGTTTAGTCAGAAAATTTTATCGTCACCGCTCTTCGCGGCGCCTGCCGACTTGGCGTTACCACCGGCGACACCGCCTCGGCTTCGACGCGGCCTCGCCTCAATGGGAGTACCGCCAAGGCGGCACCCCCAGGTCACCGATAGCCGGGCGGCGGCGGGGGAGGCGTGCCCCGCGGCGGGGGCGGATACGTTCCGGAGCTTGCCGGCGTGACGGGTGACATTTGCTGGCGGGTAATATTGCCGGAAACGGGGACGCTGTGTCCCTTGGCATACATGCACTGGACATAGGCGTTGTCGTATTGACGCTGGGTTCCGTGGGCGGATGACTGCGCAGCGCCGCTGCCACTGGCGCTGCCGAACAGCAGCCCGGTTCCGGCGCCGACCGCGGCGCCCTGACGACCGCCAATCGCCGCGCCGGCGACGGCACCGACGGCGGTGCCGACAACGGCGCTGTTGATTCCGGCGGTACTGGCGTTTTGGCCGGAAGTGGTGCCACCGATCTGGAGATGGGCGAATTGGCGGCACTCGGCGTCATCGTAGCGGAACTGGTCGAAGCTCCGCCCGCTTCCCGGCAGAACCATCACGCTCGGTCCGGTCGGCACGCTAACGCAGGCGCTGAGCCCCAGGGCGGCGAGCACCGCGGTCAGGCCGACGAATCTCGATTTCATGGCGTTTGCTCCTTGGGATCGATCAGGGACGGCCGGCCGGTCGAGCGGCCACCGGCGTCCAGTCAACCGGACAGGTCTTGACATAAGGGTAGTAGGCCTTGGCCGGACGGCAGTAATACCAGTACTCGCTGGCCGGCGTGGCCGTCGATTGCTCGATGTAAACCGGCGGCGCGGCGGGTTCGACGACCACCGGCGGATAATAAACCGGTGCCGGGTAGCCGACATAGGCGGGAGAATATGGGCCGTAGGCGTTGAAACCGGAATAGAAGGGACCCCAATACGGGCCGATGACCACGCCGACGCCGACGCGCGGCCTGTGATGCCAGCGGTCGGCCAAGGCCTCCCCGGTGGTGACGGCGCCGAGCAGCGTGCAGGCGATCAGTGTTTTCAACAATTTCATGGAACTCACCTTTCTGATCGACTGGCCGGCACGGTAGCCGGCATCGATCGGTTTGCGGGCCAGAATGCCCCCTCCCCCGGCTGGTTTCGTCGATCCTATCACGCCCCGACACGATTCGTCGGGGGATGTTGCAATGCGGTAAAATGGCGACATGTTATATCCTCTGATTCGCAATTTCTTTTTCACGCTCGATGCCGAAACTGCGCACGGGCTGGGCATGGCCGGGATCGACCTGATGAAGCTCTCCGGCGCCAGTTGTTTGCTGGCCGCCGGCGTACCCGCCGATCCGGTGCGGGTAATGGGCATCGACTTCCCGAATCCGGTGGGTCTGGCCGCCGGTCTGGACAAGAACGGCGAGCACATCGACGCGCTGGCCGCCCTGGGTTTCGGGTTCATCGAAGTCGGCACCGTCACTCCTAGACCGCAGCCGGGCAATCCCAAGCCGCGCATGTTCCGTATTCCGGAGAAACAGGCGCTCATCAATCGTCTCGGATTCAATAACGATGGAGTGGCGAAATTGTTGACCAACGTCGCCACGACGAGTTTCAGCCGACGCGGCGGGGTGTTGGGAATCAACATCGGCAAGAATTTCGACACGCCGATCGAACGGGCGGTCGACGACTATCTGTACTGCCTGGAGCGGGTCTATCCGGCGGCCAGCTATGTGACGGTCAATATCTCCAGCCCGAACACCAAAAACCTGCGTGACCTGCAACGCGACGACGCGCTGGACGCGCTGCTTGGCGCCCTGAAAGGCGCGCAGGCGCGGTTGGCCGACCATCACGGCAAGTACGTGCCGCTGGCGCTGAAAATCGCCCCCGATCTCGATGAGGCGCAGTTGCGGACGATCGCCGACCTGCTGCGCCACCATCGCATGGACGGGGTCATCGCCACCAATACCACCTTGTCGCGCGAGGCGGTCAAGGGCCGGCCGAACGCCGAACAGGCCGGCGGCTTGTCCGGCGCACCGGTTTTCGCGCTGTCCACGGCGGTGCTCGGCAGGCTGGCGTCGGCACTGGGCGGCGAAATTCCGATCATCGGGGTCGGCGGCATTCTCAGTGGCGCCGACGCCGCCGCGAAAATCGCCGCCGGCGCCAGCCTGGTGCAGATCTATACCGGCTTCATTTATCGGGGCCCCGAACTGGTGGGCGAGGCGGCAACGGCGATCGCCCGACAACGCCGTCAGTCGCAACGATAGGGTCGCTGGCAAAATGGTTGAACTCGGTCATTTGACGGGCGATAATCGCCGCGCCCAGGAGCAAGACGCCAACGGCCCACGCCATTCATGACCCATTATCTGTTCATCCTCGTCGGGGCGGTTCTCGTCAATAACGTCGTCTTGGTCAAGATCCTCGGCCTCTGCCCGTTCATGGGCGTTTCCAAGAAGCTGGAAACCGCTTTCGGCATGGGCGCGGCAACCACTTTCGTGCTCACCGTCGCCACCGGCGCCAGCTACATCATCGATCACTATCTGCTGATGCCGTTTGGGCTGGACTACCTGCGCACCTTGTCGTTCATCATCACCATCGCCGCCATCGTCCAGTTGACCGAGATGGTGATTCAGAAGACCAGTCCTGTCCTGCATCAGGTGTTGGGAATTTATCTGCCCCTGATCACCACCAATTGCGCGGTGCTCGGCGTGCCGCTGCTCAATATCGCCAACAAGCACGATTTCGTCGAGTCGCTGCTGTTCGGCGCCGGCAGCGCCGCGGGTTTTTCGCTGGTGCTGATTCTTTTCGCCGGCATCCGGGAACGGATCGATGGCGCCGAAGTGCCGGTGCCGTTCAAGGGCGCGGCGATCGCCATGGTCACCGCCGGACTGATGAGCCTGGCATTCATGGGTTTCGCCGGTCTGGACAAGTACCAATGATCAGCACCCTGGCGATCATGGCGCTGGGCGCCATCGTCCTCGGTGCGGCATTGGGTTATGCCTCGATCCGTTTCAAGGTCGAAGGCAATCCGCTGGTCGAAAAGATCGACGCCATCCTGCCGCAGACGCAGTGCGGCCAATGCGGTTATCCAGGCTGCAAACCGTACGCTGAAGCGATCGGCTCCGGCGAGGCCGAGATCAACCTCTGTCCGCCCGGTGGCATGGACGGCGTCCGCAAACTCGCCGATCTTCTTGGTCGCGAGGTCAAGCCGCTCGACGCCGAGGAAAAACCGAAACAGGTGGCGATCATCATCGAACAGACGTGCATCGGCTGCACGTTGTGCATCCAGGCGTGTCCGGTGGACGCGATCGTCGGCGCGGCCAAACAAATGCACACCGTCGTCGGATCACTGTGCACCGGCTGCGAATTGTGCGTCAAACCCTGCCCGGTCGAATGCATCGTCATGGAGCCGATTGCCGAAAACCTCGACAACTGGAAGTGGAAGTATCCGGTTTTCGAGATCAGACGTGCCGCCTGACGCCGCCATGCTGTCCAGGCTGTTCAAGTTCAACGGCGGAGTCAAGCCGCAGACGCACAAGGCGCCGTCGGTGGAGTTGCCGATCGGCCAGGCGCCGTTGCCGGAGCGTTGCTACGTCCCTCTGCACCAGAGCATCGGCGGTGCCGCCAACCCGGCGGTCAGTGTCGGGCAGAGCGTGCTGAAGGGGCAAGTGCTCGGCAACGCCGACGGCTGGGTGTCGGCGGCGGTACATGCGCCGACCTCCGGCACCGTCGTGGCGATCGAAGCGCATGTCGCCGCGCATCCTTCCGGTCTGCCGACGCTCACGGCGGTGATTGTTCCGGACGGACGGGACGAGTGGATCGACCGTCAGCCGATCGATCATCGGCACCTGGCTCCGGAACAGGTCCGCGAGCTGCTGCGTGACGCCGGCGTCGTCGGCCTGGGCGGGGCGGTTTTTCCGAGCCATGCCAAACTGACCGCCGCAAAAAGCATTCCTGTCGAACACCTGGTGATCAACGGCGCCGAATGCGAACCATTCATGACCTGCGACGACATGCTGATGCGTGAACGCGCCGAGGACATCGTCCGCGGCAGCGCCATCTTCCGTGAATTGCTCGGCGCCCGGCAGGTTCTGATCGGCATCGAGGACAACAAGCCGGAAGCGGTGGCCGCGATGCGAGAGGCGGTCAGCCGCCTGGGCGAAGACTACGAGGTGGTGGCCGTGCCGACGCGCTATCCGGCCGGTGGCGCCAAACAGTTGATCCGCGTGCTGACCGGCAAGGAAGTGCCGGCCAGCCGCCGGTCGACCGATCTCGCCGTCCAGTGTTTCAACGTCGCCACCGCCTACACGGCCTACCGGGCCCTAGCGTACGGCGAGCCGGTGATCTCGCGGATCGTGACGGTGACCGGCAACGTCGAGCAAGCGCGCAACTGGGAGGTTCGTCTCGGCACACCAATGCGCGAAGTCATCGCCCTGGCCCAGCCAAAGCCGGGCACCCATCAATATCTGATGGGCGGTCCGATGATGGGCTTCGAGATTCCCGATCTGGCGGCGCCGGTGGTCAAGGCCACCAACTGCCTGATCGCCGGCTCGCCGGCGCTGTTTCCGCCGCCGCCGCCGGAGATGCCGTGCATTCGATGCGGCGCTTGCGCCGAAGCCTGTCCCCACGAGTTGCAACCTTTCGAGTTGTACTGGTTCGCCCGCGCGCGCAATTTCGGCAAAACCCAGGAATATTTCATTTTCGATTGCATCGAATGCGGCTGTTGCAGCTATGTCTGCCCATCGCATATTCCGCTGGTGCAATATTTCCGTTTCGCCAAGAGCGAAATCTGGGCGCGCGAACGCGAGAAGCAGGCCGCCGACGCCGCCAAGGCGCGTTTCGAATCGCGCAACGCCCGTGAGCAACGCGAGGCGGCCGAAAAAGCCGAGCGTCTGGCCAAAGCCGCCGCCAATCGCCCGGCCCGGCCGGTGGCCGAGAAGGCCGATTCCTCTGCCCCCCCCTCGACCGCGGCTGATGGGGTCGGCATGACGACCAGCCCGGCTGTTGCCAATGTCGACACCGAGGCCGACCCCGCGCCGGAGGCCACGGCGATCAAGCAGGCGACGATTGCCGCGGCGATGGCGCGCGCACGCGCGCAACGCGAAGCGGTGCAACCGAAAAACACCGCCGCCTTGACTGACGAGCAACAGCGGCAAATCGCCGCCATCGACGCCAGACGCGCCGCGGTGGCCGGCCAAGCCGACAGCGCTCCCGGCGCGGGTGACGGATGATGAACGATTTCTCGACGCCCCCGTACTTCCTGCGCCAGCGGACCAGCGTGTGGTGGGTGATGCTGCAGGTGCTGCTGGCACTGCTGCCAGGGATTGCCGCTTACGTCTGGCAGATCGGGCCGGCGATCATCGTGCAATTGGCCATCGCCACCGCGGCGGCATTGCTGGCCGAAGCATCGATGCTGCTCATTCGCGGCAAGCCGCTCACTCTTTACTTGTCCGATGGCAGCGCCATCGTCACCGCCTGGTTGATCGCGCTGGCGTTTCCGCCCCTGGCGCCCTGGTGGCTGGTCGTCGTCGCCACGCTGTTTGCGATCGTCATCGCCAAGCATCTCTATGGCGGGCTGGGTCAGAATCCGTTCAATCCAGCGATGATCGCCTTCGCGGTGTGCATCGTTTCATTTCCGGCGCTGATGTCGCAATGGCCGGCGCTGGGCTTGCAGCTCAGCTTTGCCGAGCAGTGCCAGATCATTGCCGGTTTGGTGCCACGGGTCGATGCGATGAGCGGCGCCACGCCGCTCGATGCGATGAAAACCGCCTTGAAGCTGGGCGATGGGGTCGCGGACGTGCCGACCCTGTTGGCCACGCAAGAGGTGTTCGGCAACTTCGCCGGTCGCGGCTGGGAGTGGATCGCCGCCGGCTACTTGCTCGGCGGGCTGTGGTTGTGGCAGCGCAAGATCATCAGCTGGCATGCGCCGGCGGGATTCATCGCCGGGCTGTCACTGCTCGCCGGCGCACTATGGCTATGGAACCCACTGCAGTTCGCCAACCCACTGTTCCATCTTTTCTCAGGAGGATCGCTGCTCGGCGCTTTTTTCATCGTCACCGATCCGGTATCCGGCTGCACCACGCCGAAAGGCAAATTGATCTTCGGCATCACCGCCGGACTGCTGACCTACCTCATCCGCGTTTTCGGCGGTTATCCGGACGGCGTCGCTTTTGCGGTACTGCTGATGAATCTCTGTGTGCCGTTGATCGACATGTATACCCAACCGCCGATTTTCGGCATGAAAAAGGAACGATGAAGGTACGATGAGCACGCCTCCGAAGACGCCGACGGCCGCGTCGATGGCCGTGCGCACGGCGGTGATTCTGCTGATTTTCGTTTTGGTCTTCACCAGCCTGCTGGCCGCTGCCTACTTCTGGACCCGACCGGCGATCGAGGCCGCCGCCGCCGCCGAGAAGATGAAGCTGATCAGCGAAGTGTTGCCGCGCGAGGTGTATGACAACGATCTGCTCAGCAACCCCATCACTCTGCCGGCCAGCCCGGCGCTGGGTACCGACGATAGTATGCTCGCCTATCGCGCCAGCCGCGCCGGCCAGGTCAGCGCCCTGGTTTTCGAGGCGGTGGCGCCGGACGGCTACTCGGGCAAGATCCGCTTGTTGCTGGCGGTCGCCGCCGACGGCACGCTGCTGGGGGTGCGGGTTATCCAGCACAAGGAGACGCCGGGTTTGGGTGATTACATCGAACCGCGCAAGGACAAGAACAAGGAACGGCCGTGGATCAGGCAATTCGACCGTCTGTCGCTGGCGACGGTCAGCGATCCTGAATGGCGGGTGAAAAAGGACGGCGGCCGCTTCGACTCGTTGGCTGGGGCGACGGTGACACCGCGCGCGGTGGTCAAGTGCGTCCATCGCGCGTTGAAATACGTGGCCGATAACCGAGCGCTGCTGTTTGGCGCCGCGCAAGGAGCAGTCAAATGATCAATCGAGACGAATTCGCTCAGATTCGCGACAACGGCCTCTGGCATCAAAACACCAGTCTGGTGCAGATTCTCGGCTTATGCCCACTGTTGGCGGTGACCACTAATCTGGTGAATGGGGTGATGCTGTCGCTGGCGACCCTCTTGGTGATGGGTCTGGCCAATATCGCGGTAGCCGCGCTGCGCAACTGGATTCCGCACGAAATTCGCATTCCGGTGTTCATTTTGATCGTCGCCGCGTTGGTGACGGTGGTCGACCTGTCGTTCAACGCGCTGTTTCACGATCTGTATCTGGTGCTCGGGATATTCATTCCGCTGATCGTCACCAACTGTATCGTCCTGGCGCGCGTCGAAGCCTTCGCCAACAAGAATCCGCCGCTGCAATCACTGTTCGACGGCATTTTCATGGGCCTCGGCATGCTGTGGACGCTCGGACTGCTGGGCGGCCTGCGCGAATTGATCGCCGCCGGCAGCTTGTTTTCCGGGATCGAGATGGTGTTTCCCGGGCTGGCGCCGCTGCAATTGTTGTCTGCCGACTACCCCGGTTTTCTGCTGGCGATTCTGCCGCCGGGCGCGTTCATTCTCCTGGGCTGCTTGATTGCCTGGAAAAACTGGGTCGAAGCACGCGCCAGCGCGCGTCCCTCGAAAACAACGCCCGCGGACCTAGCCGGCGGCGAGCTGGAGCGGGTCTGACGATCATGGACCCAGCGCGGCGAGAGGAGCTTTTTCGCCGTTTGCAGGCCGCCATGCCGCAAGCGGAAACCGAACTCGTCTACCAGACGCCATTCCAGTTGTTGATTGCGGTGATTCTCTCGGCGCAAGCGACCGACAAGAGCGTCAATCTGGCCACCGGACCGTTGTTCGCCGTCGCGCCGACACCGCAGGCAATGCTGCTGCTCGGTGAAAGTGGGCTGGTGGCCCATATCAACCGCATCGGTCTCTACCAAACCAAGGCCCGGAACATCATCGCCACCTGTCGGCAATTGCTGGCGGCACATGGCGGCGAAGTGCCCCAGTCCCGCGAGGCTCTCGAAGCGCTGCCTGGTGTCGGGCGAAAAACCGCCAATGTGGTACTCAATGTCGTCTTTGGCGAGCCGACCATCGCCGTCGACACGCACATTTTCCGGCTGGCGAATCGCAGCGGGCTGGCGGTCGGCAAGACGCCGCTAGCCGTCGAGCAGGGATTGCTGGGAGTCGTGCCGCCCCCCTACCTGCGTTCCGCTCACCATTGGTTGCTGCTGCACGGGCGGTATGTCTGCAAGTCGCGCCGGCCCGAATGCTGGCGTTGCCTACTGGCCGATCTTTGCGAATACGACGACAAAACCCCGGCTCCGCCGGAGGAACGGCGATGAGTCTGGCCAGCGCGCTGGTCGTTGGCAATGACGCGCTGCCGCAACTGGCGGAGGAGGCCTTTCGGGACGCGCTGGCGAAAACCGGTCAGCGACAGGCGAACGGCGTACTGCTGTTTCTCACCGCCGATTTCATCCGCCAGGCACAGGCGACGGTGACGGCGGTGGCGCGTGCCGCCCGCTGTACGCAAATCGCCGGTGGCGTCGCCGCCGGCTTGTTTACCGAACAGGGCTGGGTTCTCGATCGACCGGCCGCGGCGGTAATGGTTTTTGGCGGTGATTTGTCGCTGGCGCCACCCGAAATGCCGTACGCCTCGGGCGAGACTGACTCTTCGACGCTGCTCAGTTGCTTTGGCAACAGCCTGCCCGCCGAATGGGGCGAGACGCCGATGCGTTACGGCAGCAGTTTTAGCGGTCGCCCGGGACGCAGCGATTGGCTGACCTGGCAGCAGGCACGGGTCGTCGCGCATAGCGGCGTCCGCCTCGTCGGCGGGCGGCTCGACATTGCCGTCTCAAGAGGCTGGCAGGTGCTGGCCGACCCGCAGGACATCGATGAAACGCGCGCTTACGATCTGCTGCAAGTCGGCGGCGTCAAGGCGCTGACCAGCCTGTTACGCCATCTGCCGCCGGAGCTGCGCGCCGCCGACCACCTGCCGTTGGCCTCGCTAGGCGCGATGACTTTCCCCGATCGACAGATTGCCGATCGCGCTGCCGCGCAACGCGCCGTGGTCGATGGCAGCGCTCAACCCTTGGCGATCATTTCCGGCAACGCCGATCTGTCGCTGACCCTGGCGGAACGCCTATCACCGGGGCAACGACTGGTCTGGGCGGTGCGATCTCCGCAGACGGCGGTCGACGACATGCGCCACAGTCTGGCCGGTCTGACCATTCCGGAGGGAGAGGCACTCGGCGCGGTGGTCTTTTCCTGCATCGGCCGCGGGCCTTATTTCTACGACGGTGACGATCGCGATGTCGATTGTCTGCGCGAACGCTTTCCCGGTCTGCCGCTGATCGGCACCTACGGAACCGGCCAGCTGGCGCCCGGTCCGCCTGGCCGCTGGCGGCGCGTGCAAAACGCGGTGGTCACCGCGTTGATCGGCAAGACGCCGGTGGACGACGATGTTTAATCCCAGCCGCGAGCAAGTTCGACAGTTCTTCTGCCAGTCGTGGCGCAAATATCGCCAACGCAGCATTCTCGAAGGAGCCGAAGCCACCGCCGCCGACCTGATCGTCGAGCACCCTGAATACCATGCCTTGCTGGAAAATCAGGATCTGGCGATAACACAGGAATTCACTCCAGAAAGCGGGCAGATGAACCCGTTCCTGCATCTGTCGCTGCATCTGGCGATCGCCGAGCAGATCAGTATCGATCAGCCACCTGGCATCCGCGCGGCGTATCAGACGCTGCGCCAGCGTCTCGAGGTGCATGATGCCGAACACGCGCTGATCGAGTGCCTCGGCGAGGCCCTGTGGTACGCCCAGCGGCAAGGCGGCGCGATCGACCAGCCAGCGTATCTCGAATCGATTCGCCGACGGGCGAGCGGCTAGGCGAACTTCTGGCCTAACCGAATGGAAGACTGTGGGCCGCCTGAAGACGGTGGACACTCCTCAGTCGCCCACGGGCTTCGCAGGATCGTGTTGGCGACCTGCGTCGCGATCAGCGCGGGTCGAGGTGACGGATGATTCATGCGTCAATGCACATCCCCGTCGTCTGGCGATACGTCACGGCTGGTTGAACCGAACTGACAAGGCCAGTTTGTGGTCGATTGAAGCGGTCCTCCCGGCTGGCCCGTGATAGTGTGCGCCCCGCACCGCGCCGTCTTGACCCAAACGCCGAGGCCTGCTCGGGCACTCCTAAGTTCGGCAGGCGCTTACCCTGCCGATGAACCAATCGCCACCGGTTGACCGACGATCTCAAACCTTGATGTTGATCCCACCGTCATCCGACGATTGCCGCCGGCCACGGCTAACCCGGGTGTCGAGCAACACCGGACGATTTTGCTGGCGGCGGTCGCCCTGACGTCGTTCGTACGGAAACGACGCTCCGGCCGGCGGCACGACCTCGGTCGCTACGCCAGTCGACACGTCAGCGGCAACCGGCGCCGCGGCGGTCTCGGCAGCGACCGCCTGACGCTTGCCTCGCGCCACCGTCTGATACGACGTCGGTGCGTTCGCCCACCGCTCGCCGGATAACGAGTCGCCACTGGCGGAAGTGGCATCGACTTGACCGACCGCGGCGGGTTCGTCGGCGTCCTTGCCGACGGCGGCCGGCGGCAGCGGTGGAATCAATTCCGGAGGAATGCGCAACATGCTCGACCCTCGCTCCAAACGGCGTCGCCGCCCCTCCTCGGACGACGGTCAGCCAACTTTCAAAATGGCCCTAAGGCCCGGTTGTTTCGCTCCCTGAGTCGACCTGCGACGGGCGCAGCAAAAACTTTAGCATCATCCTGAACGACTGGGCAGACTGAGGGCCGCCGGCGTCGGCGCGTTTGCCATCATCCACCGGCGATCCGGGCGGGTGGCGACGCCAGCCAGGAGCCGACAGACTCAGCCCTAGTGGAGCATCCGCCCAGCCAAACAAGTCCGCTTCTTATTTGATGGCGCTCTGTTCCTCCTACGGTAACTCGCTACCACAACACCGCCAATGCCGCTCTTCCTTGTAGGGAGGCGAAGGTGATCGATGGCGGGCCCGGCGCACGCTAGCTGTTTCTTCCATCGTCGGGACACCGTAGAATGAGATCTTTGGTGCCAATAGAATGTGCAGGTATGCCGCAATGTCCATCAAGTCGGATAAGTGGATTCGCCGGATGGCGGAACAGCACGGAATGATCGATCCGTTCGAACCGGCACAGGTTCGCGAGGTGAATGGTCGCCGAATCGTTTCCTACGGTACATCCAGCTACGGTTACGACATTCGCTGCTCCGACGAATTCAAGCTGTTCACCAACCTCAACTCGACGATCGTCGATCCGAAGAACTTCGACGCGAATTCTTTCGTCGAGGTGAAAAACGAGTTCTGCATCATTCCTCCGAATTCGTTCGCCTTGGCGCGCACCATCGAATATTTCCGCATTCCGCGCAGCGTGCTTACCGTCTGTCTCGGCAAAAGCACTTACGCACGCTGCGGGATCATCGTCAATGTCACGCCGTTCGAACCGGAATGGGAAGGCCATGTGACACTGGAGTTTTCCAATACCACGCCGTTACCGGCAAAGATTTACGCCAACGAAGGAATCGCGCAGGTGCTGTTCTTCGAATCGGACGAAGAGTGCGAAACGTCGTACAAGGACCGCGGCGGCAAATATCAAGGGCAGTTGGGAGTGACCTTGCCCAAGATTTGATCGGGCGCCACAGCAGGAGCGCGATGACTCACCAGCGTTCGCTTTTCGTTGCTGATTTGCTTTTGGATCGACCATGCATTTCAACTTCCCGGTAATCATCATCGACGAGGACTTCCGTTCGGAGAATTCCGGCGGGCTGGGTATCCGGGCGTTGGCCAAAGCCATCGAGAAGAAAGGTTTCGACGTTTTTGGCGTCACCAGCTTCGGCGACCTGACGTCCTTCGCCCAGCAGCAAAGCCGTGCCTCGGCGTTCATTCTGACCATCGACGACAAGGAATTCCGCACCGACAGCGCCGAACAAACGGTGGCCAACCTGCGGGCCTTCGTCAAGGAAATCCGTTGTCGGAACGAGGATATCCCGATCTTTCTGTACGGCGAGACCCGGACCTCGCGGCATATTCCGAACGACGTCCTCCGTGAACTGCATGGCTTCATCCACATGTTCGAGGACACACCGGAGTTCATCGGCCGCTATGTGGTTCGGGAGGCGCGCGCCTACCTCGAGAGCCTGTCGCCGCCATTTTTCCGGGCACTCACCCACTACGCCGAGGATGGCTCGTATTCCTGGCATTGCCCGGGCCATTCCGGCGGCGTGGCTTTTCTGAAAAGCCCGGTCGGCCGGATGTTCCATCAGTTTTTCGGCGAAAACATGTTGCGCGCCGACGTCTGCAACGCCGTCGAGGAACTCGGCCAATTGCTCGACCATACCGGGCCGGTCGCCGCCTCCGAACGCAATGCGGCGCGCATCTTCAACGCCGACCACCTGTTTTTCGTCACCAACGGCACCTCGACATCGAACAAGATCGTCTGGCATTCGACCGTCGCGCCGGGTGACATCGTCGTCGTGGACCGCAATTGCCACAAGTCGGTGCTGCATTCGATCATCATGACCGGCGCCGTGCCGGTGTTCCTGATGCCGACCCGCAACCATTACGGCATCATCGGTCCGATTCCGAAGGAGGAATTCCGCTGGGAAAACATTCGGAAAAAGATCGAAGCGCATCCCTTCGCCTCGCAGGTCGCCGCCAAACCGCGTGTGCTGACCATCACCCAGAGCACTTATGATGGCATCCTCTACAACGTCGAGGAAATCAAGGAGATGCTCGACGGAGCGATCGATACGCTCCATTTCGACGAAGCCTGGCTGCCACACGCCGCTTTCCACGATTTCTACGGCGACTACCACGCCATAGGTGCCGACCGGCCTCGCTGCAAGGAATCGATGATCTTTTCGACGCAATCGACGCACAAGCTGCTGGCCGGTCTGTCGCAGGCTTCGCAAATCCTGGTGCAGAATTCCGAAGGACGGACGCTGGACCGCGACGTGTTCAACGAAGCGTATCTGATGCATACCTCGACCTCACCGCAGTACGCGATCATCGCCTCCTGCGACGTCGCCGCGGCGATGATGGAGGCGCCGGGCGGCACCGCGCTGGTCGAGGAATCGATCGCCGAGGCGCTCAATTTCCGCAGCACGATGAACAAGGTGGCCAGCGAATGGGGCGCCGACTGGTGGTTCAAGGTGTGGGGACCGGAGAACATCGCCGGAGAGCAGATCGAGGAGCGGGCGGCGTGGATTCTCAAGCCCGACGAGCGCTGGCACGGTTTCGGCAACCTCGCCGAAGGTTTCAATATGCTCGATCCGATCAAGGCGACGATCATCACCCCGGGTCTGGACGTCGACGGCGCCTTTGCCGAATGGGGAATTCCGGCGGCGATCGTCACCAAGTATCTCGCCGAACACGGGATCATCGTCGAGAAATGCGGGCTGTATTCGTTCTTCATCATGTTCACCATCGGCATTACCAAAGGCCGCTGGAACACCATGGTCACCGAACTGCAACAGTTCAAGGACGGCTACGACCAGAATCTTCCGCTATGGAAAGTAATGCCGGAATTTCTGGCGAAGAACCCACGCTATGAAGGCTTGGGTCTCAAGGACCTCTGCCGGCAGATTCACGGCATCTACGCCGCCAACGACGTCGCGCACCTGACCACCCGGATGTACCTGTCGGACATGGAACCGGCGATGAAGCCGACCGACGCTTTCGCCCGGATGGCGCACCGCGAGATCGATCGGGTACCGATCGACCAATTGGTGGGGCGGATCACCAGCACCCTGCTGACCCCCTACCCGCCCGGCATCCCGTTGCTGATTCCCGGCGAGCGTTTCAACGCCACCATCGTCCGCTACCTGCAGTTCGCCCGCGATTTCAACGAACAGTTTCCCGGCTTCGAAACCGACGTACACGGTCTGGTCCAGACCATGATCGACGGCAAGGCGGTTTACGCAGTCGATTGCGTCCGCTGACCCGAAGCCTATCGGGTTTGAGAGTGTCCGCGCCGGCGAAGCCACCCCGCACGGAACCGCAAGCCGGATGGTCGGAGTAGTGCCATAGGCCGGCCAGTCGCCCCGTTTGCCGGTCAGCGCCTTGCCGGCCTGCTCACTGCCTACGGCCGAAACCCAGGTAACTCTCGATCACCCGCGGGTCATTCGCCAATTCATCGCTCGGTCCTTCGAGGGACAGTTCACCGGTTTCCAGGACATAACCGTAATCGGCGACCTGCAGCGCGGCGCGGGCGTTCTGTTCGACGAGCAGGATCGCGACACCGGTTTTTTTCAGGTTGGCGACGGTACGGAAAATTTCCTTGATGATCAGCGGCGCCAGTCCGAGGCTGGGTTCGTCGAGCAACAGAAGCTTGGGTTTGGCCATCAAGGCGCGGCCCATGGCCAGCATCTGCCGTTCGCCACCGGAAAGCGTGCCGGCCAGCTGCCGGCGCCGTTCTAATAGCCGCGGGAAAAGGTTGAACACCTGATCGATGGTTTCCAGATGGTCGCGATGGCCGGCACGATAGCGGTCGAAAGCGCCGAGCAGCAGGTTGTCCTCGATGTTCAATTCGGCGAACAATTCGCGCTTTTCCGGCACCAGGGTGATTCCCTGGCGAACCAGTTGTTCGACGCGACGACCGGCGCCTTGCCGCTGCCCAAGATAGACGATCTCTCCCTGCACCGGCAACAGGCCGATCAACGCTGAAAGCAGCGTCGTCTTGCCGGCACCGTTCGGGCCGATGACGGTGACGATCTCGCCCTTGCGGACTTTCAACGCCACGCCGTGCAGGGCGGCGACCTTGCCATAACTCGCCGTCAGTTCGTTGACTTCAAGGACCAGCGGCGCCTCGCCTGCCTGGACTAACGTGTTCATTCGACCCCCCCGAGATAGGCCTGGACGACCGCCGGGTGGCGCTGGATTTCGTCGGGACGGCCGGTGGCGAGTTTGCGGCCGAACTCGATGACCACCACCCGGTCGGCGAGACCCATCACGAAGTCCATGTCGTGTTCGACGAGCAGGATGCCGATCCCTTCATCGCGCAAGCGACGCAACAGATCGTCGAGCGCCTGTTTTTCGAGGTAACGCAAACCGGCGGCCGGTTCGTCGAGCAGCAGCAGGCAGGGGTCGGCGGCCAGCGCGCGCGCGATTTCGACCAGGCGCTGCTTGCCAAGCGGCAGGCTGCCGGCAGCGGAGCCGAAGTGTTCGGCCAGACCGCAACGTTCGAGTTGTCGCGCCGCTTCGCGCAGCAGGCGCGCTTCCTCGACACGATCGGCGCGACAGGCGGCGGCGAGCAATCCTTGTCGTCCGCGCAGGTGCGCGCCGATGGCGACGTTTTCCAGCACGCTCATCGCTGGCAACAGCCGGACATGCTGGAAGGTTCGGCTCAGGCCACGGCGGGCGATTTCCCGTGCCGGCAGCTTCTCGACCGGTTCGCCACGAAAATGGACCGCACCGCTGGTCAGCGGTTCGACGCCGGAAATGCCGTCGAAAAGGGTACTTTTTCCAGCGCCGTTCGGGCCGATCAGCGCCATCACTTCGCCGGCGCGGACGTCGAAAGAGACCTGGTCGTTGGCGCATAGCCCGCCGAAATACTTGGTCGCCTGTTTCACTTCAAGCAGCACCTCGCCGGCCGCTGGTCGAGGCCGGCGCGGCAAAGGCTCGACCTCGCCGGCCGGGATCCGCACCGGCGGCGGTGGAAAGATTCGCTGCAGCAACGGCCAGACTCCGTCGCGAGCACGTTGCAGGACGACGATCATCAACACTCCGAAAACAATCATCTCGAAATTTCCACTCTCACCAAGCAGCCGCGGCAGCCCATCCTGCAGCCATTGCTTGAGCAGTGTGATCAGCCCGGCACCGACGATCGCTCCCCAGACGTGCGAAACGCCGCCGACCACGGCCATGAACAGGTATTCGATCCCTTGTGTCAGGGAAAACGGCGTCGGATTGACGAAACGTTGCAGATGCGCGTACAGCCAGCCGGAAAGACTGGCCAGCAGGGCGGCGAGGGTAAACACCACGATCTTGGCGCGCGGGGTGTGCACTCCCATTGCCTCGGCCATCACCGACCCGCCCTTCAAGGCGCGGACGGCGCGACCTTCGCGCGAATCGAGCAGGTTGCGGGTCGCGAAAACGGCCAGCAGCAACGCCAACCAGATCAGGTAGAAGTATTCCTGGCCGGATTTCAGTTCGTAGTCACCCAGGCGCAACGGCGGCAAGCCGCCCATACCGGTATGACCACCGAGCGCGTCAAGGTTGCCAAACAAAAAATACAGACTGATTCCCCAGGCAATGGTCCCCAAAGGCAGGAAATGGCCCGAGAGACGCAAGGTGACCAGCCCGAGCGTCAATGCCACCACCGTGGTCAGCGCCAGTCCGACAGGCAGGGTCAGCCACGGCGACAGCCCATGGACGGTGGTCAGATACGCCGAGGTGTAGGCGCCGAGACCGACAAAGGCGGCCTGGCCGAACGAGGTCACCCCGCCGACCCCGGTGAGGATCACCAACCCGAGCGCGACCAGGGCGTACAGGCCAATGTAATTGAGCAGCGTGACATGAAACTCGGGTAACAGCAAGGGAGCGACGGCCAGCGCGACGAGCAACAACAACGGCAGGAAGCGGCCGACGAGCGTCATTCTTCCTCCACGTGCCGGCTCTTCAGCGAGCGCCAGAGAAGGACCGGGATGACCAGCGTGAACACGATCACTTCTTTAAAAGCACTGGCCCAGAACGAGGAATAGGCTTCGAGTAGGCCGACCAGCAACGCGCCGGCGGCGGCGACCGGATAACTGGCCAGACCGCCGATGATCGCGCCGACGAAGCCCTTCAGCCCGATCAGGAAGCCGGAATCGTAATAAATCGTCGTCAGAGGCGAAATCAGAATCCCCGAAAAGGCGCCAATCGCCGCCGAAAGACCAAAGGAAAGCAGGCCGGCAAGGCTGCTGGAAATGCCCATCAGCCGCGCCCCGGTGCGGTTCATCGCCGTCGCGCGCAGCGCCTTGCCATAAATCGTCCGTTCGAAAAACAGGTACAGGGCGACGATCAACACTAGGCTGGCCAGCAGCACCAGCAGGGTCTGGCCTTGCAGGGTGGCGCCGGCGAATTCGAAGCTGGTGTCGGTGAACGCCGGGGTACGCGATCCTTCCGCGCCAAAAAACAACAAGCCAAGACCGACCAGCGTCACGTGCACCGCCACCGAGACGATCAGCAGCACCAACACCGACAGGTCGGCGACCGGCTGGTAGGCCAGGCGGTAGATCATCGGCCCGAGCGGCACCACGACCAGCAAGGCGACCAGCACCTGGATCAACAACGGCAGACCGGCGGGCGAGAAGGTCAGCAGAGCGCCAGCAAGCAGCAGCGGCGCGCCGCAATTGACCAACACGATCAGCGGAATCTGTTTCAGACGCCGTTCGCGCCATGCTCCCCAACCCTCGACCATGGCAATCACACTGCCCAGGCAGAGCAGCAGCCACAGCGTTCCCGGCAGTTGCCCGGCTTGCAAGCCGGCCAGCGTCAACGCGCCGAAGGCGACGAATTCGCCCTGCGGAATGAAAATGACGCGCGTAACGGCGAAGACCAGCACCAGCGCCAGCGCCAGCAAGGCATAAATCGCCCCATTGGCGATGCCATCCTGGCCAAGCAACAAGGCAATCTGCAAATCCATGGCTACCAATCGATCGGCGAAGCTGTCCGCCGGCAGCGTGGGCGCGGCGGCAAAGTGGTCAACTCCGGCGGCTAGCCGCTGCCAAAGGCACGGCAAACGGCGAAGGCGGGATGGCGTCTATTGCACCAGTTTCCAGGCCCCTCCTTCGATTTTGACCATCACCCGCGCCCGCTGGTCGAAACCGAGATGATCCTGTGCGCTCATGTTGAACACCCCATGTGCCACACTCAGGTTGCGGGTCGCTTCAAGCGCGTCGCGCAAGCTCTTGCGAAATTCCTTGCTGCCTGGGGAGGCTTTCTTCAACGCCACTGGAATCGCGTTTTCGAGCAACCGGCCCGCATCCCAGGCATGCGCGCCGAAAGTCGACACGCTGCCCTTGCCATGCGCCGCCTCGTACTTGTTGACATACTCCTGCGCGGATTTCTTGACCGGGTTGCTGTCAGGCAGCTGCGCAGCCACCAGCACCGGGCCTGCCGGCAGGAAGGTACCTTCGCAGTCCTTGCCGCAGACGCGCAGGAAATCGGCATTGGCAACTCCGTGCGTCTGATACATCAGGCCCTTGTAACCCTTTTCCTTCAACGACTTCTGCGGCAGCGCGGCCGGCGTGCCGGAGCCGCCGATCAATACCGCGTCGGGTTTGGCGGCGAGAATCTTCAGCACCTGGCCGGTGACCGAGGTATCGGTGCGATTGAAGCGTTCGTTGGCAACGATCTGAATCTTGCGCGCCTCGGCGATTTTCGAGAATTCGTTCCACCAGCCTTCCCCATAGGCGTCGGCAAAACCGATGTAGGCGACGGTCTTGATGCTGCGGTCGGTCATGTGCTGGACGATCGCCGTCGCCATCTGCGCGTCGTTCTGCGGCGTCTTGAACACCCAGTAGCGCTTGGCGTCCATCGGCTCGACGATCCGTGCGGCGGCGGCCAGGCTGATCATCGGCGTTTCAGCTTCGGCGGCGACGTCGATCATCGCCAGCGAATTCGGCGTGATCGTCGATCCGACGATCACGTCGACCTTGTTTTCGGTGATCAGCTTGCGGATATTCTTCGTCGCGGCGGTGGTATCCGAGGCGTCGTCGAGGACAATGTAATTGACCTTCTGGTTGCCGATGGTCGTTGGCAGCAAAGCGACGGTATTTTTTTCCGGGATACCCAGCGAGGCCGCCGGCCCGGTCGCCGAGATAATCACACCGACGTTGATCTCGGCGTGCCCAACGGCGGCACAAGTGGCGGCGACCAGGGTTAGCAGCCGAAGCGTGAAACGATGCAGGTTCATGGGCTTCCTCGATCGGTGGGCCAGTCGGCGCCCGTCTGGCCAGTTGTTAACATCCATCATTGTGCGGCGATGACAACAATCAAACAAGGCTGACGTGGAGTGCAATGCGCAAATTTGACGACAAAAACACTGAAGACGCACAAAAAACGTCACTTTGAGGCAGTCGATGCCGTGACGATTTCAGACCGCGACGGCCTGATCGGATTTGTGCCGATCCGTCGGAAGGTGTCCACCCGCACCAACCATCAGCGCCATTTACATTAACCGATGGCTTCAGCAACCAGATCGATAATTTTTCTCAGACATTGCGTTTCACCTCAGCAATGAAAGTTGGCATTGCCGCTCATCTCCGGGCGTTGGAAGCGCGTGCCGGATTGGTCAAGGTCGAGGTATTGAGCAAGCGCGATCAGCGCAAGAAACGGGCTCAGCCTGTTTATATTTCTCGGAAGGACACCACCTGGTCATTGACTTGCCCTACGGTCGCACTTGAATGTGGTGTCGATCGGAACATATACTGTGCCGTACGGTCAAATTGCCGTCATTGCCCGGTCATCAAGGAGTAATAAGCAAAACCGCCATACCGGCGGGACAACAACAGCATCCACCCCCTCGCAAGCCTGCGAACCCACTGGAGAGGCCATTCATGACAAACGCAGAAGTGACGCTTCAAGTCGATAGCCCGCTCGAGATCGAATCTCCCGGCACAACGAATACACTGACAGCGGATGTGCCGCTGATTCAACCGGAAATGGCGCAGTTGCTGGAAATGAGTCAGGCCAATGGCTCCAGTCTGACGCCGCGAGAAATCAATGCCCAGCTAGACCGGGTGCTGCACGATTACGACACGTTGACCGCGCTATATGCTGAAAACAAACAGCGGATCGATCATGAGCTGGCGACAATCCGCCTGTCTGCCGCCGGTTTGTCCAGCCAGCTTCATCAACTCGATGGCGGGATGCGACAGCAAAGTCATCGTTTGGACACTCAGACAACGGCGACCGAAAATCGCTTCGCGATTGCCGACCGGGAAACGGCAGCCGTGCGTAGCGAATTGCAAGCGGCGCGTCAGGAAATCGACGAGGTCCAGCATCAGGTTCGCGCTAGCCGCTCGGATACCGCCCTCCTGCGCGGCGACGTTGACAGCTTGCGTGGGGATACACAGCGCTGGCTGTCCGAGACGGCGCACCGCCTGGATCAACGGCTGGCCGACGATAACGCCCGCGTTGCCACGGAACTTGCCAAACTCGATGGTGATCTCGCGGCACTCGACAAACTGCTCAAGACCCAGGACCACATTCTTTTCGAACAACGGCAACGACTGGACCAGTTCGATATCACCTATCAACTTCTCGACACGGCAACCCGAGGGAACAAAAGCCGCATCGAGGCGGTTCGTGAGCAAACCGCCAAGGAACACGCCCTGGTCGAAACCCGTATCGATGGTTTGAGCGCCCTGCAACGGGAGCACCATGCCGAGTTTCAAAATCTGCAAGGACTGGTCGGAATCTTGAAGTCTGAAACGCAACGGTTGGACCAAGCGATCGTTGATGTCGCCAGCCAGCTGACCACGCATCGGCATGACACCCAGAAGCAATTCAAGCGGACCCATCTCGCCATTGGCGGCCTGTTGCTCTTGACCGTGTTGGGATTTGCGATGGTCAAATGGCTCCCGGCCTTCTCTCCGGTGAGCACGGACCAGACACTAGTACAACATCAGGCGCAACTGACCACAATCAACGGTCAGTTGAGCGACCTCACCGCGCGCGATAAAGCACAACAAGCAGTGAGCACACAGCAGCAGACCGCCCTCGATCAGGTCACCGGCCAAGTCGTCGGTCTCGAAAAAAGTCTCAATGGCCTTCGCGCCTCCATACGGAAAATGGGTATTCCTGTCGCGGGTTCGGGCGTGCTGCACGACAGCTCCTGGCTACTCCGACAAAATCCGAAGGCGTACACCGTGCAATTGGTCACTTCACCGAGTCAGGCCGACATGTCGCGTTTCATCGATCAAAACATGACTCATTTGGCACTTGATTCCCTGGCTTTCTCGGTGAGCAGCAATCAACGAGAACGTTACAATTTGTTCTTCGGAGTGTTCAACACCGTTGGGCAGGCCAGGGCGGCGATCGCCGCTTTGCCCCCGGCGCTGACGGCCAACCGGCCATGGGTGCGGCAATTCGAATCGATTCAGGAGTCGATTCGTTAAGACTGGCGAAGCTTTCTTGACCGCTGGTCTAGCGCGGCGTCGGATCCGACGCCGCGCTGTCGTTTACCGCTCACCGATCAACCACTCGACGTGGGTTTGCTGACTTGAACAAAATTTCAAAGTCACGAAAAATCATTGCTCAATGTTTTGACTGATCCGGCGCATCGGTTTCAATCCCGGGCGCCTCGGACAGTTCGGGAGCAATGATTTTGCGTATCGCCACTTTGATCTCGGCCCGATCGAGATTGACCAGCAACAATAGGCTGGCACGAACCAGATCGTGTTTTTTGGCCTTGATTCCCATTTCCGCCAACTGACGTTTCAACTCACCGAGACGACGATAGTCGCTGTCCGGCAGACGCAACAGCACGCGTAGTTTTCTGGCTTTGTCGGATTTCTTTTCCGACTTCGGCCACGGCGGAGGAGCCAGTTTGATACCGGCCGCCAATCGACGGCGCTTGAGTTCATGAGCCGCAGCGATGATCGCCGCGGCGTGCTGGGAAGAAGTAAGGGATGACATGTCATTCTCCAGGAAATGGCCGGCGAGAGCGGACCGTCAGACAACGTCCGGAGACGAAACCGACCCCGCCGGATAAAAATGCAAGAGTCGCTCAGGACCCGTGCAGCAAAGCATCGAGGACCTTCATCATTTCGGCGGGACGGAGACGGGCTTTGTTCTCGCCGCCATAAACGCTGCCGAACTTTTTAGCCGGCACGCGTTCCAGATTCTCGGCATAAGCACGCGTCGGCAGAGCGAGAGAATTCGCTTCCTTGACCAGTCGCGGTGCATTTTTCATGAAATAGTCGACGAATTCCTTGACCGATTTTTTTTCAAGAGATTTTTCGCTGACGTAAAGAAACACCGGACGAGACAGCGGTTGGTAGCTGCCATTGCGGATATTGTCCACCGTCGGAAGCACCGCCGCTTTGCCGTTGCCGATCGCCACCGCCTTCAATTGCTTCTGGTTTTCGACATAGTGACTCAGACCCAGATAGCCTAGCGCATCCTTGTTGGCGGCAATGCGTTCGACCAGCACATCGTGGTCCTCGGCGGTACCGACGTCAGTACGCGCGGCTTTAGCGGTACCGACGATGACTTCGGTGAAGGATTCGAAACTGCCGGAATCGGCTCCCGGAGCAAAAAAAGCGATTCTTTGTGCCGGCCACGCCGGGTTGACATCCTTCCAGGTGTTCACCTTGCCCTGCGCCGCCGGTTCCCAGAGTTTATGCAGATCGTCTACGCTCAATGAATTGACGAAAGTGTTCTGCGGGTTGACCACCACCGTCAGCGCATCGTAAGCGATCGGCATCTCATAGAACCGGACGCCGGATTTGCCGCAATCCTCAAGTTCCTTTTTCAGGATCGGTCGCGAGGCGCTGGCGATGTCGACTTCGCCGCGACAAAACTTGGCCAAACCACCACTGGTGCCGGAAACTCCAATATTGACATGCACTTCATGAAGCTTGACGCGCTGAAACTCCTGGGCGGCGACTTCGGTAATCGGATAAACGGTGCTCGAGCCATCAATCTTGACCACGGCTGCCGCACTGTAAGCCAGCGGACTGACGACCCAGGCCGCCACCACGGCCAAAGAAGAAAAAAAAGGGCGATTGAAACTATTCGACGGGCGGCTGTTCATGGTCTCTCTCCGTAAGTATCGATAATGAAACTACCGGAGCAGGATGCCCGCGCTTTGTGACAAATTGATGACGCAGGTGTCTTTTTTCTTCGCGCCCTACCACAACAGGCGATGCGTGAAAAACGCCAGCAGACCAACAGTGATCGTCACCAGCAAATTGCGACTGGCCACGCCGGCCGCTAGGCTGACCAAGGCGGCAATCAGATAAGGATTAGCCGGCGAAAAATCCCATTCGCCGTTCGGCAGCACGACCGCGGGGACGGTGATCGCCGTCAATACGGCCGGCGGAATGAATTTCAGCGAACCGAGCAGCCAAGGCGCCAGTTGCAGACGGTCGGCAACAGCAAACAAAAGATAGCGAATGCCGAAAGTGACGGCGCTCATCCCGGCGATCATCGCCAATTCGTCACCGCTCATCGCGAATCACAGCTCTTTGTCAGACGGTTGCTGACCCGCTGGGCCAACAAACCGGCGACGATGCCGGCAAAAGTGGCCACCAGAAGCCCCAATTTGTACGGCAAATGCCAGGTCAACAGCGATGTCGCACCAGCCGTCAGCACGCAAACGGCAATCGGTTTGCTCTTGACGAAAGGAATCAACATACCGATGAAAGTGACCGGCATCGCCACATCAAGTCCCCAGGCCTGCGCATCCGGAATGCGATTACCGAGCACCAAGCCAAGCAGGCACCAGAATTGCCAGTTCACATACATCGCCAACGATGAACCCAGTTGGTACCAATGTTTGTAGGGCGAGCCATCGTCACGCTGAAAGCGGTGAATGGTCACCGCGAACGTTTCATCGGTCAGCCAGAACGCCAAAGGGATCCGCCATTTTTGTGGCAAGTGCCGCAGATAGGGCAACAAAGTCGCGCTGTACAGCATGTGCCGAAGGTTGACGATCAAGGTGGTGAATACGATGATCGCCACGGGCGTATGCGCGGCAACCAGCCCGATGGCAATGAATTGCGACGAACCGGCGAACACGCATATCGCCATCAGCATCGCGGCGGTGGACGACAAGCCCGATGAAGCCGCCAATGCGCCGTAGATCAACCCGAATGGAAATGCCCCCAGAAGCAACGGCATGGTGTCACGCGCGCCGGCGAACAGTTCCTGTCGTTGGCTTGTCCGGGGATTTGCCGAATCGATGCTCACCTCACCCGCTCTTGTCAGACACAGCCAGATCACCCCACTGGAAATTGATTTTTTCGGAACCTTTGGCCGGTTTCCGCAGCAGAGCGCGTTAATGAAAGCTGTAAATTGTAAGCGATGAACCGTGATGACTGGATGATTCCGCTACCAATGAGTCCCTTGTGAAGAG
>JAEUOJ010000121.1 GCA_016789495.1 Accumulibacter sp.
ACTCGGTCGCGAGGCGGAAGGGCTCGATGTCCCGCCGTATCCCGGTGAACTCGGTAAACGGATTTACGAGAGCGTGTCCAAGGAAGCCTGGCAGCAATGGGTGCGCATGCAAACGATGATCATCAATGAAAACCGCCTCAACCTGGCCGACGCCGCGCACCGCAAGTACCTTGCCGAGCAGATGGAACGGCATTTTTTCGGCAGCGGCGCCGACCGCGTGCAAGGCTACGTACCGCCCGCCTGAACGACCAATCGTTGCTTCAATCGGCGGTCAACGTCAGAACCCCGTCGGCGGTGGCCAGCAGACAGACGTCCGCCCCCCGGCGGGCAAACAGGCCATTGGTCACCACGCCGACGATCTGGTTCAGCCGGCTTTCCAGCGCCGGCGGATCGACGATCTCCAGTCCGGCCAGATCAATGATCAGATTGCCGTTGTCGGTCACAAAACCTTCGCGTACGCGGGGTGTGCCACCGATTTTGGCCAATTCGCGCCGCACATGTCCCAGCGCCATCGGCAGCACTTCCACCGGCAACGGGAATCGACCAAGCACTGACACCCGCTTCGCTTGGTCGGCGATACAAACGAATTTGTCGGCGACGGCGGCGACGATCTTTTCCCGAGTCAGCGCTCCGCCGCCGCCTTTGATCATCTGCAGCCGCCCGTTGATCTCGTCGGCGCCGTCGACGTATACCGCCAGCGAATCGACCTCGTTCAGATCGAAGACTCTGATCTGGTGTTTTTCCAGCCGTGAACGGGTCGCCTCCGAACTGGCCACCGCGCCGGGAAAGCGCTCACGAATCGTCGCCAGTTGGTCGATGAAATAATTGGCGGTCGAGCCGGTACCGACACCGACGATTTCACCTTCGACGAGTTGCGCCAATGCCGCCCGGGCAGCGGCTTGCTTGAGATCATCCTGGGTCATCTGTCGGCCTACGGTAGGGAAATGGTTTGGAAACGGCATTTTACCCAAGTCCCGCGGCGAGATCGTCGATCGGGCACCACCCCGCGCCAACGGATGATCGGCGCGCCGCTGAATTCAGTCGGCAAAGCGCACCACCCCGCCGCGCCGCCGGTCACCAACGCCCTGCAAGCGTCCGTCGATCCGAGCCACGGCGTTGACGCCACCGAAAAACATGCTTTGGGCGTCGAAACGGGTGCATTCGGGCCAGTCACGCTGCAAGGCGTCAGCGGCCTTGTCGGTCAACCCGGGGCTCTCGAACCATAGTCGGCGTCCCTCGACATGCAAACGCGCGGCAGCGATCGCCGAATCGAGCGGCTGATCATAAGTCAACAAATTGAGCAGCGTCTGCAGGATCGCGCTGCGGATCCGGTTCGAACCACCGCTGCCGAGCGCGAAGCGCGGACAATCGCCGTCGAGAACCAGGGTCGGCGACATCATCGTGCTCAACCGTGTTCCGGGTGGCAGACGATGGAAACCGGTGGGATTGATATCTTCTTCGCCGAGAAAATTGTTGAGATGGATGCCCAGGTCGGGCAAGGCATACCCGCAGCCCTCGCCGTTGCTGGTGGTCATCGTCGCCGCCATTCCCTCGCCGTCGATCACCGAAATGTGCGTCGTCGCTCCCAGGGCGTTATCCCGCATCGGCAGATCAGCCAACGCCGTTGATAAACCGTTGCCGCGTTCGCCGACCAGCGCACGAATCGACTGCGGATCGCGTCGCAAGCGATCGTCGTAACCGGCCTGGCGAAAATCGGAGACCGC
This sequence comes from Accumulibacter sp., assembly GCA_016789495.1. Taxonomy (GTDB): domain Bacteria; phylum Pseudomonadota; class Gammaproteobacteria; order Burkholderiales; family Rhodocyclaceae; genus Accumulibacter. Next base: position 1,725 of record JAEUOJ010000121.1, read on the forward strand.
CGCCAGCAGGGACGCCAAGCGCTGTAGATAGCGAGCCGAGAGAAAATCCTCATCGCCCAAAGCCAGGTGGTCGGCAAGGCGCAGCCCGACTCCGATCAGCCCACCACCGGCAGCCGGCGGCGGATTGGTTAACACGGTATACCGGCCGTAGGGAATGCGCAGCGGATCGCGCAACACCGACGAATAGGCGGCAATATCGCCCGCGGTCAGCAGCCCGCCGTGCGCGGCCCCGAAATGGTTGACCAGCGAGCTCCAGAAACGGGCCAGTTCCCGATCGGGATCGCCATGGCCCAACGCCTGAAGAAATTCGCCAAGGGCGGGATTGGCCAATCGTTCGCCACCCCGGACCAGACGTCCGTCGATGTAGAACAGCCGCGATACCGACGGCGACCAGGCGACAATCGGCGCGATGATGCCGGCCATCATCGCGATCTGCGGACTGACCGTGAAGCCATCACGCGCCCAGCTCACCGCCGGAGCCAGAACGTCGCGCAACGGCAGGCGACCGGCGCGCTGATGCAGATCGAGCAAGCCGACCAATTCCCCCGGAACGGCCGCCGCGGCTTTGCCGACGTGGAATATCTGCGTCGTCCGCCCGAAATCAACCGTCGCCGGCGCGAAATCGAGCCGCGGCGGCTGGTCGAGATCGGCACCGGGAACCATACCGAAAAAATCGAGCAGTTGGTAGCCGTCATCGGCGCTGCCCCATAGACAGGCTCCACCGCCACCCAATGACGTCAACGGCAGTTCGGTGACCGTCGCCGCGAACTTGGCGGCGACGATCGCGTCCACCGCGTTGCCGCCCCGATGCAGCATGCGCACTCCGGCTTCGGCTGAGTGCGGCTCCGAAGCCGCGATGACACCACGCCTCTTCATGAGCTCAAGGATACGCGATCACGAGCAGTGACGGAAAACGCCAGCAAATTCCGCTCCAGCCAATTTCTCATGACGCGTATGCCCTCCCCTCCCTCGAGCAGTTTTGCGTGGCGGAAGAA
>JAEUOJ010000131.1 GCA_016789495.1 Accumulibacter sp.
AGGCTTTCCCCAGCTTCGGTTCCGAACGGACCGGCGCGCCAGTGGTCGCCTTTTGTCGCATCGCCGATCATGAAATCCGCCTGCGGGAACCGATCATGGAACCCGACGCACTGATCATCCAGGACCCGACCCTGCTCTATCAGGTGGATGTTTTTTCTGGACTGAAGAAAGGCGGGCTCATTCTGATCAACACCAGCCGCAGTTTCACCGAGCTTGGCCTGGGCGATTACGTTCGCGATTGGCCGGCGGATAAATTATGCACGGTTGCCGCCACCGATCTCGGCCGCAAGCATGTCGGCCGACCGATGCCGAATGTTCCTTTGCTCGGCGCCTTTGCCGCCGCTGCCGGCATCCTGCAACTGGAGTCGGTGCACAAGGCGATCAACGCCAAGTTCTCGGGCAAAGTGGCCAACGGCAATATCGCTGCCGCCAGCGAAGCCTATCAGTTTGTCAAAGACGAGATTGCCAGCGCTCGTCACCAGGAGACCGCACATGCTTAAACAAACCGAAGGTTCGCACGCTGTTGCCGAAGCCGTCGCCCTGTGCCGCCCGGAAGTCATTTGCGCGTATCCGATCTCGCCTCAGACGCACATCGTCGAAGGACTGGGCGAAATGGTCAAGGCCGGTGAAGTCGAGCATTGCGAATTCATCAACGTCGAATCCGAATTTGCGGCGATGAGCGTCGCCATCGGTTCGTCAGCCACTGGCGCCCGCACTTATACCGCCACCGCTTCGCAAGGCCTGCTGTTCATGGTCGAGGCGGTTTACAATGCCTCCGGCCTTGGTCTGCCGATCGTCATGACCGTCGCCAATCGTGCCATCGGCGCGCCGATCAACATTTGGAACGACCATACCGACTCGCTCTCGCAACGCGACTGCGGCTGGATTCAGCTGTTCGCCGAAACCAACCAGGAAGCACTTGACCTGCACATCCAGGCCTTCAAGCTGGCCGAGGAAATCAGTTTGCCAGTGATGGTCTGCATGGATGGCTTCATTCTGACGCACGCCTACGAGCGGGTCGACGTCCCGACGCAAGCGCAGGTCGACGCCTTCCTGCCTCCCTACGAACCGCGGCAAGTGCTCGACCCGCGCGAGCCGGTGTCGATCGGCGCGATGGTCGGTCCTGAAGCATTCTCCGAGGTCCGCTACTTGGCCCACGCCAAGCAGATGCAAGCGCTGCAGCGAATCCCCAAACTCGCCGAGGAATTTCATACGATTTTCGGCCGCGACAGCGGCGGTCTGACACACACTTATTGTATCGACGACGCCGACGTGGTCGTCGTGGCCATGGGTTCGGTACTCGGCACGATCAAGGACACCGTCGATGAAATGCGCGCCAACGGCGACAAGATCGGCGTGCTCGGCATAACCTCGTATCGCCCGTTCCCGATCGACGCCGTTCGCGCCGCGTTGCAAAACGCGAAACGGGTGGTGGTGCTCGAAAAGAGCCTCGCCGTCGGCATTGGCGGGATCGTTTCCACCGACGTCCGGATGGCAATGTCCGGGCTGCAACTGCACGGACATACCGTCGTTGCCGGCCTCGGCGGTCGGGCAATCACCCGCAAATCCTTGCGCGCGCTGTTCACCAAGGCGCTGCGTGGCGAACTCGAGCATCTCACCTTCCTCGACCTCGATTGGAACGTGGTGAACAAGCAACTCGAGCGCGAGCGTACGACACGCCGTTCGGGTCCGGCCGCCGAAAGCATGCTACGCGACGTGGGCGTCATCGCCGCTCGCATTGGTTGAGGAAAACTACGATGAGCTTCCAGCCCGTTCATTTTTACCAGACCGGCACCTTCACTGTCGGAAATCGCCTGCTTTCTGCCGAAGATCGCAGTGTCCAGGCGAACATGGAACGTACCAACTCGTTGAACTCCGGACACCGCGCCTGCCAGGGCTGTGGTGAAGCGCTTGGCGCGCGTTATGCGATCGACGCGGCGATGAACGCCGCACGCGGACGTCTGATCGCCGCCAATGCCACCGGCTGCCTCGAAGTCTTCTCGACGCCGTACCCGGAAACGTCGTGGCAGATTCCATGGATCCATTCACTGTTCGGCAATACCGCCGCCGTTGCCACCGGCATCGCCGCGGTGATCAAGGTCAAGCGTCAGAAAGGCCAGTCCGAAGACGTGCGTGTCGTCGCGCAAGGTGGCGATGGCGGCACCACCGACATCGGCTTTGGTTGTCTTTCCGGAATGTTCGAACGCAATGACGACGTGCTCTATATCTGCTACGACAACGGCGGCTACATGAACACCGGCGTGCAGCGCAGTTCGGCAACCCCGCCGGCGGCGCGCACGGCGACGACCATGCCCGTCGGTCCGGAACCGGGCAACGCCTTTGGCCAGGGCAAATTCGTTCCAGCCATCGCCATGGCGCACGAAATTCCCTATGTCGCCACCGCCACCGTCGCCGACCTGCGCGATCTCGAAGCCAAGGTCACCAAAGCGATGAGCATTCGTGGCGCGCGCTACATCCATATCCTGGTCCCCTGCCCGCTCGGTTGGGGTTCCGCTTCGCACGACACGATCAAACTGGCGCGTCTGGCCAAGGAAACCGGCATCTTTCCAGTTTTCGAGGCAGAGTTCGGCGAAGTCACCGGAACGTTGAAAATCCGCCGACCGCAGCCGGTCGAGGAGTATTTGCGCATCCAAAAACGTTACGCGCACCTGTTCGGCAAACAGCCGGCGGTGGAGACGATCGCCCGCCTGCAGGCGGCCGCCGACAAAAACATTCGCAAATACGGACTGCTCGACCAGGAGGCGAACTGATGGAAAAACCTTTTGCCATAACTCTCGATCCCGGCTCCTCGCTGGCCAACCGCACCGGCTCCTGGCGGACCTCGCGGCCGGTCTATCTCGATCGACTTCCCCCGTGTAACCAACAGTGCCCGGCCGGCGAAGACATTCAAGGCTGGCTGTTTCACGCCGAATCAGGCGATTACGAAAGCGCGTTTCGCCATCTGACCAAAGACAATCCGTTTCCGGCAATCATGGGGCGAGTGTGCTATCACAGTTGCGAAAATGCTTGTAACCGCGGCAAAATTGACGAACCGGTCGGTATCAATTCGGTCGAGCGCTTTCTCGGCGACGAGGCCCTGAAGCGGGGCTGGAAACTCGGCGGCGAGGCGGTGCCAGACACCGGAAAAAGCGTGCTCGTCGTCGGCGCCGGCCCGTCCGGCATGTCGGCCGCGTATCATTTGCGTCGGCTGGGACATCGGGTGACAGTTTATGAAGCCGGTCCGCTGCTGGGCGGCATGATGCGCTTCGGCATCCCCAAATATCGTCTACCGCGCGACGTGCTCGATGCCGAAATGCAACGCATCGTCGACCTCGGCGTCGATGTCAGGCTGAACAGCAAAGTCGAAAACATCCTCGAGACGATGGCCGCCGGAGGCTTCGACGCCGCTTTTCTGGCGGTCGGCGCGCATATCGGCAAGCGGGCGATGATTCCTTCGGGCGACGCGGCGAAAATTGTCGATGCCATTTCGGTGTTGCGGTCGATGGAAGGCGAGGACAAACCGATGCTCGGTCGCCGGGTGGTGGTCTACGGGGGGGGCAACACCGCCGTCGATGTCGCCCGGACCGTCAAGCGGATGGGCGCCGAACCGATCATCGTCTATCGGCGTACTCGCGATAAAGCGCCGGCGCACGACTTCGAAATCGAAGAGGCGCTCGAAGAAGGCGTGATGATCAAATGGTTATCCACCATCAAGCAGGCCGACGACTCCTCGCTGCTGATCGAAAAAATGGCCCTCGACGACAAAGGCTTCCCGCAACCGACCGGTGAATTCGAAACCCTCGAAGCCGATTCGGTGGTGCTGGCGCTCGGCCAGGATGTCGATCTGGGGCTGCTGAACGGCGTTCCCGGTCTGGCAGTCAAGGACGGCGTGGTGCAAGTCGGCTCCGATCTGATGACCGGTCATCCCGGCATCTTCGCTGGTGGCGACATGGTTCCGGCCGACCGCAACGTCACCGTCGCCATCGGCCACGGCAAGAAAGCGGCGCGCAGCATCGACGCCTGGCTGCGGGGCCAGAAATACGCCCCGCCGCCGAAACATGAAGTCGCCGTCTTCGAGAATCTCAACACCTGGTACTACGCCGATGCGCCGAAGACCGTCCGGCCGATGCTCGACATCATCCGCCGTCAATCAACGTTCGACGAGGTGCAAGGGGGCCTGGACGAAAGCACCGCCCTGTTTGAAGCGCGTCGCTGCCTGTCGTGCGGCAACTGCTTCGAATGCGACAACTGTTACGGCGTTTGTCCGGACAATGCGGTGATCAAGCTGGGGCCCGGCAAGCGTTTTCAGTTCAACTACGACTATTGCAAGGGTTGCGGGGTGTGTGTCGCCGAGTGCCCTTGCGGGGCCATCAAAATGGTTCCCGAGGAAATCTGAGCCCCTGACCCTGTTCGACGACCCGTTGCACTGTCTTGTCGCTCCCGTCCGCCATGGCGGCGGGAGCGCCAGGTTTTTCCGGTCCGGAGCCCTCTTCCGGCCATGTATCCAAGCTTGCGCTTCGAACCCCGGTTCGCGGTGTCTTGTATCTTTTATCCCATTCCTCAACTGAGAGGTATATCTATGACCAGCAGAGAAAAGAACGTTTACGTCTTCGGAGCCAGTCGAACTGACGGCGACGCAACAATGAAAAACCTCCTCGGAGGCAAGGGAGCCAACCTGGCCGAAATGTGCCGACTGGGCATCGCCGTGCCGCCCGGTTTCACGATCTGTACCGATGTGTGCACCGTTTATACCGAACAGGGCAAGGAGGCGGTGACGCGGTTGATCACTGACGAAGTCAAGGCCGGTGTGGCATTCCTCGAACAAGAAATGGGCAAGAAATTCGGTGACCCCGCGGACCCCTTGCTGCTGTCGGTCCGTTCCGGATCGCGTGCTTCGATGCCGGGGATGATGGACACGATTCTCAACCTCGGCCTCAACGATGAGGCGGTGGCGGGTCTGGCTCGCAAAGCCAACAACGAGCGTTTCGCCTGGGACTCGTATCGCCGCTTCATTCAGATGTACGGCGACGTGGTCATGGGCCTCAAGCCAGTCACCAAGCAGGAGCATGATCCTTTCGAAGTAGTCATCGACATGCTCAAGGAAAAGAAAGGCGTCCAGCTCGACACCGAACTCGACACCGAAGATCTCAAGGAACTGGTCACCCGCTTCAAGGGACTGATTCGCGCTCGTGTCGGCCGCGACTTCCCGAACGATCCGTGGGAACAGTTGTGGGGCGCGGTGATGGCCGTTTTCCAGAGCTGGAACAACGACCGCGCGGTGGTGTACCGCGAACTGAACGACATTCCAAGCTCGTGGGGAACCGCCGTCAATGTGCAGGCAATGGTCTTCGGCAACCTCGGTCAGAACAGCGGCACCGGCGTCGCCTTCACCCGTGACGCCGCCACTGGCGAGGATCTTTTCAACGGCGAATTTCTGATCAATGCCCAAGGCGAGGACGTTGTCGCCGGTATCCGCACACCGCAACAGGTGACGCTCGAAGGCTCGCGCCGCTGGGCCGAACTGGCGTTGGTCAGTGAAGCCGACCGTGCCACGAAATATCCGTCGCTCGAAGAACTGATGCCCGACATCTATGCCAAGCTGATCGCGGCGGAAACCAAACTCGAAGAGCACTACAAGGACATGCAGGATGTCGAGTTCACCATCCAGGAAGGCCGTCTGTGGATGCTGCAGACCCGTAACGGAAAACGGACCGGCGCGGCGATGGTGCGCATCGCCATGGAAATGCTCCGTCAAGGCATGATCGACGAGAAAGAAGCCTTGCGTCGGGTTAACCCCGAACGCCTCAATGAATTGCTGCACCCGGTCTTCGATCCCGCCGCCATCAAAAAGGCGCGTTCGATCGCCCATGGCTTGCCGGCTTCTCCCGGCGCCGCCACCGGACAGATCGTCTTTTTTGCCGACGAAGCCGAAGAATGGGTGCGCAAGGGTCGTGCAGTGATCCTCGTCCGCCAGGAAACGTCGCCGGAAGACCTGCGCGGCATGAATGTCGCCAAAGGCATCCTTACCGCCCGGGGAGGCATGACCTCACACGCCGCCGTCGTCGCGCGCGGCATGGGCAAATGCTGTATCTCCGGTGCCGGCGCCGTGCATGTCGACTATCACGCCCGGACAATGACCATCGGCGGCGAAACCTTCGCCGAAGGCGCCTGGATATCGCTCGACGGTTCGACCGGTGAAGTGTATGAAGGCCAGGTTCCGACCAAGGAAGCGGAACTCACCGGCGATTTCGGCGCGTTGATGGATCTGGCCGATCGTCACAAGCGGCTTGGCGTGCGCGCCAACGCCGATACCCCGGACGACGCCAAAGCCGCCCGCACCTTCGGCGCCAAAGGCATCGGCCTGTGCCGTACCGAGCACATGTTCTTCGAGGGTGATCGCATCAAGGCCGTCCGCGAAATGATCCTCGCCGACGACGAAGCCGGCCGTCGCCGGGCGCTGGCCAAGTTGCTGCCGATGCAGCGTGGCGACTTTGAAGGCCTATTCCGTGAAATGAGCGGTTTGCCGGTGACCATCCGTCTGCTCGACCCTCCACTGCACGAATTCGTGCCGCACGACGAAGAAAATCAGCGGATCATGGCCCACGAGATGAATGTCCCTCTCGGTGTGATCAAGATGCGGGTCGACGATCTGCATGAATTCAACCCGATGATGGGTCACCGTGGCTGCCGCCTCGGCATCAGCTATCCCGAAATCACCGAGATGCAGACCCGGGCGATCATCGAAGCGGCGATGAACATGAAAGCCAAAGGCTTCGACGTCAAGGCGGAAATCATGGTTCCGCTGGTCGGCACGGTTCGAGAATTCAATGCGCAGGCCAAGATCATCCGCGCCACCGCGGCAGCCGTTTTCGCCGAGCGGGGCGACAAGATCGATTATCTGCTGGGGACGATGATCGAGACGCCGCGCGCGGCGCTGATCGCCGACAGCATCGGACAACAGGCGGAGTTCTTCTCGTTCGGCACCAACGACCTGACGCAGATGACTATGGGCTTTTCGCGCGACGACGCGGGTAAATTCCTGCCAAGCTACCTCAAGGACGGGATGTACGAGCGCGATCCGTTCCAGTCGATCGATCAGAAAGGCGTTGGCCTGCTGGTCAAGATGGCGGTGGAAAAAGGTCGTTCGGTCCGGCAGAGCATCAAGCTCGGCGTTTGCGGCGAGCACGGCGGCGATCCGACCTCGGTCGAATTCTTCCATCGCAGCGGACTCGACTATGTCAGTTGCTCGCCGTTCCGCGTGCCTATCGCCCGGCTGGCGGCAGCGCAGGCGGCGATCGACGCCCAGTGAGCTTTCACCGAGCAGCGTCGTAGGGCCGCTTATCGTCCGCGCCACATGTCCGACACCGGCCGGCCAGCCCGGTCGGTTGTCGGATGGCAAGACGGATACGGCCACCCATCATATGACCCCCGGCAAGCCGGGGGTCTTTTTTTACTTGCCGGACTGAAACACGGAAGGCAATGACGCTTTCCTTCCCAAGAGGAGGGGTCGGTTCGACGCGTCAGTGGGCGGTTTCAATGACCAAGTGCAAATAGAGAAGCGTGCTGCTGCCTGAAGTCAAAAGCGTCAACAGAGAACAAGTCGGCAGGGCATTTGAAGCCGAGGGATTTTCGCGGACGGGTGTTCAACTGCCCGGCAACGGCATCGAGTTTCTCTTACGTGAAGCCACTCCAATCGGTTCTCTTGGGGATGTACTGTCTGAGCTGCCCTTTGGTGTTTTCGTTGATGCCGCACTGCCATGGGCTGTGCGGATCGGCAAAGTAAATTTTCACCCCGGTGGCCAGAGCCAGGCGCTGGTGCTCGGTCATTTCCTTGCAACACTGAAGTCTTGAATTGATCGCGACATTGAACGGACAACGATACCAACACCCCGACGAACAAGCCGACAAAGACATACGGCTCCGCCGGTGGCGGATTGCCTTCGACATGGAGACCCGCGACCCGGACGACGCGCTGACGCTATGCCTGCTGGCGCGCCATCCGCGTGTCGATCTGCTGGCGGTTACCTTGACGCCGGGTACGCCGGCACAGGTCGGAGTCGTCCGGGAGATTCTGGTCCGCCTGGGCGTGCATCTGCCGATCGGCGTCCGGCGGCCTGACAGCCCGGCCGCGGCGGTGTCGCCGTTTCATGTCGATTGGCTGGGCCGCGCCCCACCGGCGCGGGCAGACGAACTGGCGCACGCCCTGCTCGCCGAAACACTGCGCGCCTTTCCGGATTGCACGCTGCTCACCGGCGCACCTTTGCACAATTTGCGCCTGCTGTTGCGCCATCACCCGGAGGCGCGGCTCGGACGCTGGGTGGCGCAGGGCGGCTTCGCCGGCGACGATCTGGTGGAGCCGGCGGATCGGCTGGCCAAATTCGCCGGCCGCAGGTGTTGCCAATCATACAATTTCGGACATGACAGCAAGGGAGCGCTCGCCGCCCTGAGCAGCCGGCAAATCGCCGAGCGCCGGCTGGTCGGCAAGAACGTCACGCACGGGGTGGCCTGGGATGGCGCACTGCACAAGGCTTTGGCCGGGCAGACTTCGGTTTCGCCCGGTATCGCGCTGGCGCACGCAGCGATGACCCTCTATCTTGCCCAACAGCCGGCGGGTAAACTGTTGCACGATCCTCTGGCGGCCGTCGCCGCCATCGACCCGACGGTTTTTTCTTGGCGTGAGGCGACGGTAAGGCAACGCGGTGGTCAATGGGAATCGTGTCCGGCCCGCGACACGCAGACCTACGTCGCCGTGGCCGTTGATCGCCGACGGGCGCTGGCCACCCTTTTCGCGCCGGCCACGTGGATCGAACCGGAGCCCAGTGCATGAACTTTCGAAGCTATATCTACGCCACCACCACGGGCTGCGCGGACCGTGAGGCCACGCTGGCGATCATGAACGCCATTGCCGATCGTCTGGAGGTCATCGCTGCCCGCAATCCGGCGCTCGGCTGGCAGGTCATTCCCTTGGTCGAAGCGGAGGATTTCGACGATTTCGACGTCGACGCGCAGTTGCTGGCGCCGGTCACCGGCGGACGCTTGCCGGCGCTCAATGTCAATCTATCCTTCGATATCGACCGCGGGGTGGACGGCGACCCCGAAATCGACGCACTGCTGGCGGCGCACGGGATGGTCCTCCTGACCCGCATTCCCGCCGATGACCCGCCGCTTGCCGGAGAGGCTTGACCTACGCAAGCCGAGTAGGTGCGCCCGGCCTGTTTTCCGGCTCTCGGGCCGCGTCGTTCAAGGCGCCTGACGGGTCCAGACAACAGCGAATCGAATAAAAATGACTCGCGTTTCACCAGCGCGGGAAATTGTTCGCGCATCCGACAGGTTCTCGGCGCCCAAGCATCGGCGGCCGTCAGGGTACCGAAGTTGCCGGCGGCAGCAGCAGGCGGATCAGCACATCCCGCGTCGTTTCGCCCGGCCGCGGGTATTCCACGCGTGTAATCCGGCCGGCGCTGTCGAACAAAGTGATCGGCTCATGACTGTTCGGGTTGTAAACGATTTGCATGTCGTCGCCGAGCACCAGCCGCACCTGTCGCTGGTCGGAATGCAACTGGCTGCCGCCGGGGCTGCGCGGATTGACCTGGCCGCGCAATTCGCCCATCGTGCCGCCGGCACGGAAACCGAAGGTCTCACGCAACCAGTGGGTGTGGAAGTCTATGCCGCCATTGCCCTCCCGCCGCGCCAACGGACCCAGGACATCGTCGCGGAGCGCGGCGGCGGTGGTGCCGCCCATGTAGGAGTCGACGATGGCGATGCGCCGGGCGCCACCGTCGATCAGGCGTTGAAACTCGGCCTGCATTTTCGGGCCGTCGAATTTTTCGCCGGCGGGGGTCTTGTGCACCGGCATGTGCCGTACCCGCCGGGCGAGCACCGGATCACCGGCGGCGATGACGTCGGCCAGAAACGCGCCGCCCTGCTCCATGCCGACGATGATGTCCGGATTCTCTTCGCGCAATTGCTTGATCAGTTCGCCGAACGCCCGCTGGTTCTCGGCCAGCACGCTGTCGAGAACGAACCCTTCCAATTCCCCTCGCGCCTGCCCGTGCGGCGTGCGCACTTTGCCGATGACGCCTTGCCGATCGGCGCGGCTGGCCGTGGGGTTGTCGAGGAGACGCGCCAGTTCGGCGAGGCGGGCGGCCAGTTCGGGTGACACCGCGCGTTCGACGAACAGTAGCGGCGGCTCGCCCTTGAATTCGGCGACAACAGTGCGTCGACCACTGCCGTCTACCGATTGACTGACCGAACCGCCCAGAGCCGCCAGACGCTCCATCAGCGGCGCCGTGGCGCCCATTTCATAACTGTAAAGAGTGGCACCGCCGGCGCGCCGCAATCCCACTCGTTCGGGCAGATCCAGCGAACGGGTCAGCAGATCGCCGCCGACCGCGGCCGCGTCGATGGCACGGTCGGCCAGGGCGATACGCAATTCGGCGATGCCGATGCCCGGATCGGCCTTGGCCTCCTCGATCAGATCACGCAGACGTGTGTTCAAATCCTCGGCTTCGGCGCGCAAGGCGTCGACCACCGCCGTGTCGTTACCCCGACCAGCGACCAGTTCACTGCGCAGTCGGTTGGCCAGACGAGTCCGCGCGATATCGATCAACGCCAGACGCATGCCGTAGCGGCCGTGGAAGTTTTCCAGCGCCCGCAGTTGCTGGCGGCCGCGTATGGCGCGGACCACCGTTCCCGAGGCGACGGCGACGCCGGCCAGCATGATCAGGTTATCGACCGACATCTTGGCGATCTCTTCGCTGCTCGGCCAGCGCCCCTCTTCCAAACGGAAATGGACGGCGCCCCAGCCGCTCAGCACGAGGTAGGAGGCGGAATGCGTGGCCACGCCGGTCAGCGCGCCCAGACCGCGGGCGGTCAACGCCGTCTTGATGCCCGCGCCCAGGCCACGCAGCAGTCCGAACAGACCGATATTGAGCGCCAATTCGACCAGGAAGGGCGTGCGCGACGGCGGCGCCATGATCCCCGACAGCGTACGGCTGACGGTGGTGAAGGTCAGCGCCTCCAAAGCCACCGCGCCGGCGGCGGCCATCCCCGCCGCTTCCGGTCCGAAGACCAGCGCGCCGACGCCGGCGGAGGCCATCGCTGCGACCAGCGTCACGCTCAGTCCGAACAGCATCGTCGAAGCGCCAATGAACACCGGAATCGCCCGGTAGAACTGCTCGACGGCCGGATCGTTGCGATGCCGTTCCAAGCGCGCGTGCAGATCGGTGGCGTTGCCGGCCATCGCCGCATCGCGCATCGCCCGGCACCGCTCGCGGATGGCGCGGAAATCGTCCTTGCCGATCAGGCTGCCGCCGACGACCAGCGCCTCGTAGGCGCGTAGGGCGCGTTCCCATTCGCCGACCGCCGCGATGCTGTCCTGCAGCAAGCGTGATTCATTCTCGAAAGCACGCTGGCGGTCGACGAGATTGGCGTCGCCCTGCTCGCGAGCAGTCGCCAGGGCGTGGGCCTCGGTCTCGAAAACGTTCAGCCGGTCGCGAATCCAGCGCACCCAGGCCACCATCTCGCCGGCCGAACCCTCGGTCTGCGGGCGCTTTTCCATGATTCCCAGGTCAACTTCGGTCAGGGCGCGCGGCAAGGCCGCCGCACTGGCCTCGGCGACCGAGAGCTTGTCCAGCGCCTCGTCGGTCAACACCGCGCGCAGCGCGGCCAGCCAATGGCCGCGCACCCGTTCGGCGAGCGCGATGTACGCCGGCTGCGCCGCTCCCAGATCCGCACGGGCGCGATAAGTCTTCAGCAAAGTGCCGAGACTGCCCAAATTCTGCGCGCCGCGTTCGCTGATTTCCTCCGCCAGCACCACCCGTTTCACCGCCACCGCCGGGTCAATGGCCAGCGAGGTCAACGCCGGCCGCTGGGCGGTGATCTGTCCTTCGACGACGGTAATCGCGGCAAGCAGGTCGGCGTCGTCGGCGTTGACCGCGCGCAGGCGGGTAAGGATCAGGCTCACCAGACGCAGACGGTCATCGATTTCGGCGGGACTCAGGCTCGCCGGCATGGCGATACGCAAGGGTTGGTTACGGCCACGCTGCTCGGCGGCGGTCATCAAGTCGCCAGCACTCTTTTCGCCTTCGAAGGCTCCTTCGGCGGCGAGAACCGCCTTGTGCAACCGCAAGGCTTCACCCACTTCGTGGCCCGCCGGGAAACCGCCGACCAGTTCGTTCTTCAAACGTCGCAGCATGACTCGGCCGGCATCGCTGCGGGCGAACTCATCGAGATTCTCGTCGCGGGCGCTGCGCACGAAAGCGCTGGCCACGTCGTCGCGATCGCCCCAATCGAGCGCATCCATCACCTGGCCGATGTAAGCGTAGTGACCGGAGCCCATCCAGGCCAGCTCAAACAGACGCTGTCCGAGCGCGTCCTCGTCCAGATTGCCCCAAGAGGTGAAGCTGGCGATCAACTCGGCCGGCGTCTGCAGCGTCGGATGTCCGGGCGGCAGTTCGTCCCGCCGCAGCACACGCTCGGCGCCGGGCTGCACGGTGTGCGCCAACTCGTGTCCGAGCAATTCCCGGCCTTGCTCGCTGTGTGGCCGCGGCGCCGCAGCAGCGAAAGCGATGCGATTGCCAAACGTGAACGCCCGGGCATGCAGCGATCGGGCGGCGGCGTCCGCGGGCGCGTCGTCATGCACGCGAACGCCGCTCAGATCAGCGCCTAGCCGTCGTTCAAAATGGTTTTGCAGGAGTTTCGGCAAGGGCGACCCCGGAGCGGCCAGGGCACGTTCGACCAGCGGCGGCGCGCCCGATATCGAGGTTTGCGGCGGTGTCAGGGCGCTATTTCCCGCCAAACCTCCTCCGGCCGCCGCCGCGGCCCCGCCTGTGACTCGCGACAGCGAGGCAGCGGCGCCAGCACAGGCCGGACAGGAGACATCGTCGAAGCAAGCCGCGCAAGCCAGCGGCGACGTTTGCGCCGCGAAAGCGCGTGCGGCCCCTTCTTCGCGGTCACTAGGCCGACTCAACGACACCGGTTTGCCAGCGCTTTTGCCG
>JAEUOJ010000143.1 GCA_016789495.1 Accumulibacter sp.
TGTGGACGATGCGCTGTCGCGCACCGGGCCGCTTGCCGTGGAAAAGTCTGGCGACTTTCCCACCGCGCCTCCCTTCGCCCACAAGCTCCACCGAGCTCTATTCGTTTTGTATAAAATCCCGGAAGGTCAAAACCAACCGCATCACCGGTCAACTGACCGCAACTGGCAAGGCTTCACTTATCAAACCAGGTTTTCTGTCCAAACAAACGAGGCCACCTCTGTGAGCTGCGCACGGAGGGTATGGGCTGGTTGCGCTTTGGGTATGCCAAGCGCCGCCCCCGGGCGCGCGCTGACAATCGGCGTGGCCGCATTCCCGACTTGGTCAGCATTCCTGACCAACCGCCAGAAATCGACGAACGATGGGTGTCGGGGCACTGTGAGGGCGTCCTGATCAAAGGAGCGTTCAACCGTTTGGCCATTGGCACGCGGGTGGAACGCACCACGTTGTTCACCGTGCCGACCCGAATGGAAGACGCCGTCACCGAGTCCGAGCTCAGCGGCTTCAGTCACGTTCTCAATCGCATCGAAGCGCGGAAGCGACTTTCGCTGACCTACGATTAGGGCAAGGAGATGACCGAGTACCAGCGCTAGGCTCTAGCCACCGGGGTGAAAGACTACTTTGCTGATCCGCACAGCCCATGGCAGGGTGGCATCAACGAAAACACCAATGGGTTGCTCAGACAGTACACAATCTGGCGCCGCCAGTTCCCCGCCAATTCTGGCACAAGACGCTCATTCGACCCTCTATTTGGCGATTTGCTTCTCGCGGACCTCTTCCAACGTTTTACAATCGATACAAAGCGTTGCCGTTGGACGCGCTTCAAGCCGCTTGATGCCAATTTCGACACCGCAGGCGGTACAGTAGCCATAATCGCCGCTTTCGATCCGGTCGATGGTCTCTTCGATTTTCTTGATCAATTTGCGTTCGCGGTCGCGATTGCGCAATTCGATGGCGATATCGGTCTCTTGACTGGCCCTGTCGTTGGGATCGGCAAAAACGGTTGCCTCATCCTGCATCGTGTGTACCGTCCGTTCGATGCCACCCATCAACTGATTCTTGAGTGTTTCTAGGATGCCACGGAAATGAGCCAACTGTTCGCTACTCATGAATTCCTCACCGGGTTTCGGGACGTAGGGAACGAAATGCTTGTGAGGCGCATCGAGAGACATGTTTGGACACCCTGTCAGCAAAAAAGTCGATTAAATATCAGAATCCACAGCGTCTGGCAAGCCGTAGCCATCATTCGCTTGATCCCGGCCAGCCAGCGTGCTCCTAATAATAGCGCATCGAATAGCTTGCCACTTGGCTCGCAACGTTCGCTCAGCTCCGACTGGCACCCAGGGTTTCGCCATTGCCATCGACCACCGCTGCACGTGAAAGTCATCCGGCCGAGGGTCAAAACACGTCAATACCCGCTACGGTAGGCTCACAACTGATATTCCCCGTCGGCTCCAGACCCGGCCATCGCCATATCGACCACTTTTCGTGTCAGATGTGCAGCGAATAGCTCGATGAAATCGTATTCATAACGTCGGACGTAGGAACCGCGGCGTAGGCCGATATGGGTGGTGTTCGTGCCGAAAAGGTGTGCCGCGTTGATGGCTTGCAAGCCGCTATCGCGCTGCGCGTCGAAAGCCATGGCGGCAATGATTCCCAAACCCAATCCGAGACCGACGTAAGTTTTGATCACGTCGGCATCAATTGCGGTGAGCACCACGTTGGGGTGTAGTTGCGCCAGCTCGAAGGCCCGATTGATCCGCGAACGACCAGCGAATGCCGGGTCGTAGGTGATCAGCGGCCAACGTGCCAGAGCGGCCAACGATAGCGGGTTCTCGGCACGTATCGGATGCTCTTCGGGAGCGATGACGCAATGTACCCATTGATAACAAGGCAACATCAGCAACTGCGGAAAATGGTCGAGCGCTTCGGTGGCGATGGCGATATCGGCCTCGCCCTTGACGGTCCATTCGGCGATCTGTGTCGGATGCCCCTGCCGAAGCGACAGCCGAACCTGCGGATGGCGATCGACGAAATTCTTGATCACTTTCGGCAACGCGTAACGCGCTTGCGTATGCGTCGTGGCAATCACCAGGCCACCGGAATCGCCGCCGGCGTATTCTGAGCCTACCCGTCGGATGTTTTCAGCATCACGGAGCATGCGCTCGGCAATTTCCAGGATCACCTTGCCCGGCTCGGTGATCGTCGACAAACGCTTACCGGTACGTTCGAAGACCGCCACACCGATTTCTTCCTCGAGCAGCTTGATCTGTTTGGAGATTCCGGGTTGCGAGGTGAATAAAGTGTCCGCCGCCACCGAAACATTGAGTCCCTGACGGGCCACTTCGACGAGATAACGGAGTTGCTGGAGTTTCATTCGCTGAGCTTTCCTGGGTTGTTCGTCCGGCAAAGAGTGGCTTTCATGCTATCAGCTTTTCCTGATGCCACTCTCTGATCAGTTCTCCTGGAACTGTACGGAAGCGGTACGCGGCGAATGGACTGGCAAGCGAGTCGTCCACCGCACAGAAATCTGGGACACGCCGAAGGCGGCGTTTCAGTCTCCAGCTATCGCCCAAATCACCGACTTGTCGGCGAATTGCCCGATCAAGCCTTGTAAAGGCTGGCGCGCCAGACATGGCGGGAAACGCTTTTTCTCAATATGATCGTCCGTATGCGACACCTAGAACGCCCATTTTGCTTATCGCCGGATGCGGTGGCATTGAAGCGCCTGCATGGACGTGCGGCGATCTTCTCGTGGCAGTTTCGGGCTGCAGTCTGGCTTTCCATCTGATGCTCTGGCTCACCCTGTCCAACCGCTTCGAGTATTTGCGCGAGACCATGCTCGAACGCCTGGCCACCGAAGACGGCTCGCCGATGGTCGCGCAGCAGGTGATCGTCCCCAGTTCGGCGATCCGCCGCCATCTCGAACTGGTTTGTGCCGACCGGCATGGCATTTGCGCCAACATTGATTTTTCCTTCCTGGCCCAGTGGCTGTGGTCGCAGATCGCACGGTGGGTGCCGGTCGAGCAGACCTCGCCATTTACACCGGCCTTGCTCGGCTGGCGAATTTTCGAAATCTTAGGCGATCGCGCCTTCGTTGCCGAGCAGCCGCGGCTGGCGCGTTACCTGAGGGTCGCTGACCCGGTGATGCGGCTGGAACTGGCCGAGCAGAGCGCGCAACTGATCGAACATTACATTACCTATCGGCCAAACTGGTTGGCGTCATGGATCGACGGCCAGGAAGCCGGCATCGGCGGTCTCGACGCATCACAAGCCGCCGATGAACAGTGGCAGGCGGCGCTTTGGCGTCGACTCAGCGCCGATCTCGGTATTCGCCGGCAACATCCGGCAACGGTTTTTTTCGAGAAAGT
Source organism: Accumulibacter sp. (assembly GCA_016789495.1). Taxonomy (GTDB): domain Bacteria; phylum Pseudomonadota; class Gammaproteobacteria; order Burkholderiales; family Rhodocyclaceae; genus Accumulibacter. The sequence continues at coordinate 3,370 of JAEUOJ010000143.1, forward strand.
GGCGCAGTTCGACGCCAACGCGCCACAAATGCTCGGCTTGCCGAGCACGGTGCATGTTTTTTGCCTGCCGACGCTGCCACCGCTTTACCTGGAGATCCTGCGTCAACTGGCGAACTGGATCGACATCCGGATGTACGTGCTCAATCCATGCCGCGAGTATTGGTTCGAGATCGTCGATGCCAAGCGTTTGCGCTATCTTGCCGCCCAACGGCGCGATGCCTTCCACGAAGTGGGCAACCGTTTATTGGCCAGTTGGGGCAAGCAGACGCAGGCGCATATCGATCTGCTGTTCGCCGACCCGGGGCAAATTATTGAACAGGGGAGCGAATTCATTGCCGAGCCATTGGCTGCCACCGACGCCACCGTCGGTGGCGGTTCGTTATTGTCGCGAATCCAACAGGCGATCCTTGAGCTGCGCGACCTCGCGCCGGGTAGTGTCCGACTGGATCCTGACGACCGCAGCATCGAGGTTCATGTCTGTCATTCGCTGACCCGCGAATTGGAGGTGCTGCAGGATCAGTTGTTGGCGCATTTCACCGAAGCAGCGACGACCCCCGCGGAAATCGTCGTCCTGTTGCCCGATCTACTTGCCGCCGCGCCGTTGATCGACGCGGTATTCGGCACCACGCCGCCGACGCGGCGGATCGCTTACACCATTACCGGCTTACCGCAGACGCGAATCAATCCGATCGCCCGCGCCCTCGACAGTTTGATGGCGCTATGCGACAGCCGGTTCAGCGCCAGTGCGGTATTCGGTTTGCTGATGCAGGCGCCGGTTGCCGCCCGCTTTGCTCTCGGCGGCGCGGAACTGGCTTTGCTGCACGATTGGATTGGCCAAGTCGGCATCCGTTGGGGAATCGACGCCGACAGCCGGCGGCGTCTGGACTTGCCAGTCAGCGATCGCCACAGCTTTGCCGACGGCCTGCATCGCCTGTTTCTGGCGTATGCCATCGGCGACGAGCCGGCGGCGCGGCAAACGGTGATCGCCGGACGCATCCCTGCCGGACAGCCGGAGGGACAGCAGGCGTTGACCCTGGGCCGCTGTTGGCAATTCGTCACCGCTCTTGAATCGGTTCGTGCCGAATGGTCCCAGTCGCTGGCTCCAGCCGACTGGCAGCGGTCGTTGAATGAGGCGCTGTCCCGATTCACCGCCTGCGAAGCGACGTCGACCGATGACCTACGGCTGGTGCAAGCGGCGATCGGCGAGCTGCATGTCAATCTCGTGCGTGGCGGCGCCCGTTCGGAACTGCCATTGACGGTGGTGCATCGGGCATTGAAAACGGTGCTCGACGACCCGGCTCGTGGTGGCGTTCCAAGCGGGGTTCTGACTTTCGCCGCACTGGGCAGTCTGCGCGCCCTGCCCTACCGGATGGTTTGCGTCCTTGGACTGAACGATGGAATTTTTCCGACCGCCCACCGCCCTGCCGAGTTCGATCTGCTCAGCCTTCAGCCACAGCGTGGTGACCGGCAGCGACGGATCGATGAACGTAACCTGTTTCTCGACCTGTTGCTTTCGGCCAGGCAGCGGCTGCACCTGAGCTACAGCGGGCGCAACCAGCGCGACAACAGCCCACTGCCCCCGTCAGTGCTGCTGGCCGAGTTGCTCGACTACGCCGCCATGGCCTGCTCGACCGACCCCGAGAACCCGGACACTGTCGCCGCCGCCCGTCGCCGGCTGATCGTCGACCATCCGTTGCAACCCTTTTCGAGCGCATGCTTCGCGGTCACCGGCGACCCGCGCCGTGGCAGTTTCAACGCCGAATACGCGTTGGCTCTGCAGCAGCGGTTGACGCGGCAAGCGGCCGTGTCAGCACTGCCGGTCGACCACGTTTTCCGCGACGAGGAAAATGGGGAGGATGACCCAGAGCACTCGGAACGGACAACGGGCGAGCCCACCCTGCCCTTCTTTTCCCGGGCGCTGGCGGCGCCGACCGACGACTGGCGACAGGTGGATCTCGACCGCCTGCAACGATTTTTTCGCAACCCATGCCGCTTCCTGCTTAGTCAGCGGCTGAACATCGCCTTGCGCATCGCTGATGAACCTCTGCAGGACGACGAGCCGTTTCTGGTCGATTTTCCCAGTCGACGCGCCTTGCTCGACCGTCTGCTGCCCGCGCTGCTCGGCGGCGCCGATGAAGAGCGGGCACGATCGCTGGCGCTGGCCGGCAATGAATTGCCCGGCGGGCCGTTCGGCGAACGGCTGCTTTTCGCGGAAGTGGCGCAGATGCACGCTTTCGCCATGGTATTGCGCCCGAAGTTGGCGGTACCCCGCTGGTCGCTGCCAATCGCCCGCTTCGATTTCACGATCGAAGGTACGCGTTGGCAACTTGCCGCCCCGCTCACTGACCTGCGGCCGAACGGTCTGCTGCGCTACCGCTACGCCAAGCTGGGCGCCGGTGATTATCTGGCCGGCTGGATCGAGCATCTGTTTCTTTGCGCTTGCGCGCCCGAGGGGGTCGAACTGCGAACCGAGTGGCTGTCCAGCGACGGCGGCTATCGGTTGAGTCGATGCCCGGCGGACGAAGCGTACCGGCTTCTCTCGGACCTACTGACTTTATACGGCCACGGATTGCGTCAGCCGTTGCCTTTTTTCCCGAAGAGCGCCTGGGCTTACGTGACCGCACAAGGCGATCGGTTGACCGCCGCACGTCGTGCCTGGAGCAATCACCGTAAATTCGCCTGGGGCGAGCAGGCCGACCCAGCCTACCTGCTGGCATGGCGCGGCGTGGCCGATCCGCTCGAGGCACGTTTCGCCGAACTGGCTCAACGGGTCTTCGAACCGCTGTTGGCTCATCTCGAAGTGTCCGAGCGATGACCTCCGCCACCCAGCCCAGAGATCTCGACGTTTTCGCCTGTGCACTCGACAGCCGGCAGTTGATCGAGGCGTCGGCCGGCACCGGCAAGACCTGGACGATTTGCGCGCTCTACCTGCGATTACTGTTCGAGAAAAGCCTGCCAGTGCAGAAAATTCTGGTGGTCACCTACACCAACGCCGCCGCGGCCGAATTGCGCGAGCGCATCCGTTCCCGTCTGGTCGAACTGATCGCGCTCCTCCGTCATGGCCGGCCGGCCGGCGACGGTGATGTCTTGACCCACGGACTGTTGGCCGCCGCCGACGCCATGCTCGACCGCCAGGGGCTGCTGGCGGTGCTGGAAACCGCGCTGCAAAATTTCGACGAAGCGGCGATTTTCACCATCCACGGTTTCTGCCAGCGGGCGCTGGCCGACACGCCGTTCACCGCCGGACTGCCGTTCAGGCAGGACTTGCTGCGCGACGATCGCCTACTCCGGCAGCAGGTGGTCAACGATTTCTGGCGGCGACGGGTAGCCAACACTCCGCTGCCGACCGGGTTGGCCGACCACCTGCTGCTCGCCGGTGACTGCCCACAGACCTGGTCGTCGCTACTCAGACGACAGCTCGGCAAACCACGATCTCTGACCCTCTGGCCCGCCGAGCTGGACACGCCCGCCGTTCTTGATCGTGCCGCGCTCGAGGCCGCCTTCGAGGCCGCCCGCCACGCCTGGAGTGACGGCCGCGCGCCGAGCGAAGTGTTGCGCAACGCGCTGAGTACGCTCGACGGTCGCTCGTTCAAGGCGGAAATTCTGCCGGTCGCCGCCAGGAACTGGAGCGCCTGGCTCGCCACGGGCCAGCCGCTCCAGATCCCGGACGACGACAAGCTGACCTTGTTCACCACCGCCACAATCGTCGGCAAAACGAAAAAGAACCACCGTCCACCGACACATCCGTTCTTCGACGCCGCCGACGTACTGCTAGCCGCGCATCGTCGTGCGGTTGGCGTCCTGCAGATTCAACGGCTGCGTCTGCTACGCGACTTGTTCGACACCGCCAGCGCCGCCTTGCGCGAGGAAAAGCGCCGGCGGCGGGTTTTTTCATTCGACGACATGCTCTACAACCTCGACGCCGCCTTGCGCGCCGGCGAACCGCCGTGGTTGGCGGCCGCGTTGCGCGAACGCTATCCGGCGGCGCTGATCGACGAATTCCAGGATACCGATCCGCTGCAATACGCCATTTTCCAGGCGATCTACGGTGCCGACGACAAGCGGCCGGCGAGTCCGCTGTTCCTGGTCGGCGACCCGAAACAGGCGATCTACAGTTTCCGCAACGCCGACCTGCCGACCTACCTGGCGGCGAGCCGGGAATCGGGCCCGCCGTACACCTTGCGCGAGAACCAGCGTTCGACGTCCGGACTGATCGATGCCTGCAATGCGCTATTTGGTGCCAACCCACAGGCTTTCATTCTCGACGGTCTGCAGTATCAGAGCGTCTCCGCTGGCAGAGCCGCCCGTGCACCGTTGAACGACCGCAGCGAAGACGGCGCGCAGGCGGCGCTGTGCGTCTGGCAACTGCCCGAAGAAAACGGCGAGAATCCGACGCGCCAGCGCGCCGGCGAAGCGGTGCTGCGCGCCACCGCCGGTGAAGTGGCCCGCCTGCTGGCCGCCGCGCAGGCCGGAAAAATCCACATCGGCGATCGCCCTTTGCGGCCCGGCGACATCGCCATCCTGGTCGAGCGGCACGCGCAAGGTCGCCTGCTACGCGAGGCGCTGCAGGCGGCGGGCGTCGCCTGCAGCGAATTGTCACAGCGCAGCGTTTTCGCCACCACCGACGCCGCCGACCTGGAAACGGTATTGCAGGCGATTATCGACCCGGGTCGACCGGCGGTGCTCAATCGCGCATTGGCTAGCGAATTGATGGGCTACGAGGCGACGGCGATCGACTCGCTGTCGGCCGACCAACCGCGTCTGCTGCAAATCGTCACCCGCTTTGCCGCGTACCGGGAAATCTGGTGCCGACGGGGCTTTGGCGTCATGCTCAGGCAATGGATGAACGATGAGGATATCGCCGGTCGATTGCTGGCGCGCAGCGACGGTGAGCGCCGTCTGACCAACCTGCTGCATCTCGGTGAATTGTTGCAACAGGCCGACGTCGACCAGCCGGCGCCTGACGCCCTGCTGCGCTGGCTGAACGGTCGACGCGACGGCGACGCGGCCATCGACGACGACGTGGCGCAGCTCCGTCTGGAATCGGACCAGAATCTGGTACAGATCGTCACCATCCACAAAGCGAAAGGTCTCGAATACGGCATCGTCTTCTGCCCTTTTCTTTGGGACGGCCAGACCACCACGAGGCCCCGTGGCGAAGGGCGGGAATATCACGACGACGACGGCCGACCCGTGATCGACTTCCGACCGGCGCTGGACGAGAACGAACAAAACAAGATCGACCAACACCGGCGGGAAGAACGGGCGGCCGAGTCGGTCCGCCTGATCTACGTCGCGCTGACTCGCGCCGTGCACCGGTGTTACCTGGTCGCCGGCCTTTACCGGACCCCTACGGCCAACGGCCGCCCGACACTCACTCGCAGCAGTCGCAGCACGCTGAACTGGCTGGTTGCCGGCGCCGGACTGAGCTATCCAGAATGGCAGCAGCACAAACGGTCCGCCGCCGAGATTGACGAAGCCTGGCGGTGCTGGGCCGTTGCCGCCGGAACGAGTGTCGCCTGGCAGCGGCTACCTGACCGGACTCCATCGCCACTGCTGACCCTCGCGCCGGCTCCGGACAGCTTGCGGGCGCGAACCCCGCCGACGCGCATCAATCCCGGCTGGCGGCTCGGCAGCTTCAGCAGCCTGCAGCATGGCGCCGAAAGCGAAATCGCCGCCAGCGATCATGATGGACAGGCGACAGCGGTGGACGGCGACGGCGAAGCGCCAGCCCCGGTGAGCGAACTGGCCGCGGACGACATCCTGCACTTTCCACGCGGCGCCTCCGCGGGCGACTGCCTCCACGCCCTCTTCGAACGCATCGACTTCACCGACGCCGCGCAATGGCCGGAGGCGATCGACTACGTCTTGGCCAGGCATCCGCAGACGCCGCCCGGCCCGCCGTCGAACCCGCTCTCCGAACGCTTGCCGGCGATGCTCCGCCGGTTGCTGTTCGACGTACTGTCTACGCCCTTGCCGGATGGTCTGCTGCTCGCCAACATCGGTCGGTCGCAACGCCTAGTCGAACTCACCTTCAACCTGCCCACCGCGCCCCTATCGCCGACGACGCTCAACGCCTGGCTGACTGAACACGGCTACGTCATGCCACGACTGGCGTTCCAGCCACTGAGCGGCTATCTGAAAGGCTATATCGACCTGATCGTTCACCACCGCGGGCGGTATTACCTGATCGACTGGAAATCGAATCATCTCGGTCCGCGACAGGCCGATTACCACCAGGCGCGACTGGCGGAGGCGATGAACCAACATGGCTACCACCTGCAATATCTGCTCTACGGTATCGCGCTGCAGCGTTACCTGCGTCGCCGGCTCGCCGACTATGATCACGAACGTCATTTCGGCGGCGTGCTGTACCTTTTCGTGCGCGGCGTCCGCCCCGGCTGGCTGGAAAGCGGCTGGCCGGACGGCCCGCGCCCCTGTGGCGTGTATTACCATCGCCCGGGCGGCGAAACGCTCGATTCGCTGGACGCCCTGCTGTCCGGCAAGCGCGTCTCTGGACCGCGCTGCGCCGACCGGTCGACAGGCCTCGGCCGTCCCGACGGGTCGGACGATTCCCTCCTGATGCACACCCCACCCAACGACTTTCACCGCGATGGATGAATCAAGCACTCGCGAGACGGCAGGGAGCCTGCTCGCCGACGGTTTCGCCGAACATCTGCGGGCCTGGGCGGTGAACAGCGGCGCGCCGGACGACACCGTGCCGATCCTGGCCGCCGCCGGGCGTCTGGCCAGTCTGGCGACACAGGCCGGCCACGTCTGCGCGCGGGTGGTCGACCTG
>JAEUOJ010000156.1 GCA_016789495.1 Accumulibacter sp.
CTTGGCTCTACCGGATCGGCATCAATACCGCCAAAAACTATCTGGTCGCCCAGGGACGGCGAGCACCGACCTCCACGGAATTCGACGCCGAGGAATCCGAAGGTTTCGCCGATGCCAGCCAATTGCGCGATATCAATACCCCGGAAAGCCTGTTGCAGTCGAAGCAGATCGGCGAGACGATCAATGCCGCGCTGGAGGCCTTGCCCGATGACCTTCGCAAGGCCATCATCCTGCGCGAGATTGAAGGAATGAGTTACGAGGAAATCGCCGCGGCGATGAATTGTCCGATAGGTACCGTGCGATCAAGGATTTTTCGTGCCCGCGAAGCGGTGGCGGAAAAACTGAAACCGATGATCGACGTTTCTTCCGACCGTCGATGGTAGCCTCGCGTCGGAATGTTCCGACCTCCTGGCCGACAGCGGTTCTTCGATGGATCGTCGCCGGGAGGACGACTTTGTCGGCTTGGACCCATGAGTGAGCAGCGAGCGGTGGTCGTCGCCGTAGACGATCGCCACATCACCCTCCGTATCGAGAACAGCGGTTGCGGCCGTTGTCAGCAAGCCGGCGGTTGCGGCGGCAACCCTCTTGGCAAGATGTTCTGCCGGACGCCGCAGACCTTTCGGATCGCCAATTCCGGCGACTACGCCGTGGGCGCGCAGGTGAGGGTGGTCGTGGTCGATGGCGCGGTCGGACGAAGTGCCTGGCAAGCGTACGTCGTCCCCCTGTTGATCGTGTTAATGGGCGCGATGATCGGCTCCTGGGCCATCGGTGAAATCGGGGCGATTGCCGGTGCCGTGGCCGGACTTTTTCTTGGCTGGTTCGGGCTGTGGCGCGCTAATCGTCGTCTCCGTCATGACCACCGTTTTCAACCTCTGATCGACCGATGAGGTCGATTTCTGGCCCTGCGACTTGAAATTCCTGTCCGGCATCCTCAATGAGGAGTGGCGCAGGTCGGCATGTATGTTGTGCTGTTGTTCAGTTCTACCAAGGAGGCATTTGTAGCCATGAAAAAATTCGTTGCCGTTGTTTTTTTCACGGTTTTTTCGTTGTTTGCGCAGGCGGAACCGCGCGGCCTGCCCGATTTCACCGAGCTGGTCGAAAAACAAGGCCCGGCAGTGGTCAATATCAGCACCACCCAGACCCTCCGCAACAATGCGCGCGGCGCGCAACCGTTCCCATTCGATGAAAACGACCCGATGTTCGAATTTTTCAAACGGTTTTTCCCGCGTCAGCCGGGCTCACCGGGTTTCCCCGGCCTGCCGCGCGAGCAGGAAAGCCGTTCGCTCGGTTCCGGTTTCATCATTGGACCCGAAGGTTACATCATGACCAATGCGCATGTCGTCGACGCCGCCGACGAGATTCTGGTCCGTCTGACCGACAAGCGCGAGTTCAAGGCGCGGGTGATCGGCGCCGACAAGCGGACCGATGTGGCGCTGCTCAAGATCGACGCCAACGGCTTGCCCAGCGTTCGTCTCGGTGACCCCGGCGTGCTGCGGGTCGGCGAATGGGTGGTGGCGATCGGTTCGCCGTTCGGCTTCGACAACAGCGTCACCGCCGGCATCGTCAGCGCTAAGGGACGTTCGTTGCCACAGGAGAATTACGTGCCGTTCATCCAGACCGATGTCGCCGTCAACCCGGGGAATTCCGGTGGGCCGTTGTTCAACCTGAAGGGCGAAGTGGTCGGGATCAATTCGCAGATATACAGCCGTTCAGGAGGGTTCATGGGCATTTCCTTCGCCATTCCGATCGATGTGGCAATGGAAGTGCAAACGCAGTTGCGGGCGCATGGCAAGGTCAGCCGCGGCCGGATCGGCGTGGTGATCCAGGAAGTGACCAAGGAATTGGCCGACTCGTTTGGCCTGAACAAAGTGCAAGGGGCGGCGGTCAACGCGGTCGAAAAAGGTGGCCCGGCCGACCGAGCCGGCGTCGAAGCCGGCGACGTGATCTTGCGCTTCGACGGCAAGCCGATCAGCACGTCGAGTGATTTGCCGCGCATCGTCGGTGGCAGCAAGCCGGGCAGCAAGGTGCCGATGCAGTTGTGGCGCAAGGGTTCGCTCAAGGAGGTGTCGGTGGTCGTCGCCGAAATTCCCGAGGAAAAATCCGCCTCGCGTGTGGCCAAGACGGCCAAGCCGGCCGAGCGGCCAGCCAACCGGCTGGGTCTGGTGCTCTCCGAAACCAGTGCCGAGCAGCGTCGTGAGCTGAAGATCAATGGCGGGTTGCTGATCGAGGAGGTGCGTAGTGGCGCGGCGCGCGTCGATCTGCGACCCGGCGACATCATTCTGGCGCTGATTTCGCGAGGCGAGAATATCGAATTGAAGAGCGTCGACCAGTTCAACCGCCTGTTGGCGCAATTCGACAAATCAGCCAACGTGACGCTGCTGATCCGTCGTGGCGAACAACAGACCTTCGTGACCATCAAGGGATCGTCCTGACGTGCCGCCCAAGCTCGCCGACATTCGTCTGACCCTGATATCGCGCGTCTATTGCCATCTGTGCAGCGAGATGGCCGACGCGTTGCAGCCGCTGGCCGACGAGTTCGGCGTCGGCGTCGACATCCTCGACGTCGACGCCGATCCGGCGCTCGAGGCCCGTTATGGCGAACTGGTGCCGGTGTTGATGCATGCCGGTCGGGAACTCTGCCACTATGTCCTCGATGTCGCCAAAGTCCGTGATTATTTGAACGAAATCGGCTAGAATCCAGCTCGTCTGGCAGTTTGACCCTAGGTGCCCGCCGGCACCTTATTTTTTTTCAGGCGCGGCTTGGCGGCAGCGGGCCCTAAATGATGTCCATGCAACACATCCGCAATTTTTCGATCATCGCCCATATCGACCACGGCAAATCGACGCTGGCCGATCGCATCATCCACCTCTGTGGCGGGCTGTCCGATCGCGAAATGGAAGCGCAGGTGCTGGATTCGATGGACATCGAACGCGAGCGCGGTATCACCATCAAGGCGCAGACCGCCTCGCTGCAGTACCGCTCGCGCGATGGCCGGATCTACAACCTCAATCTGATCGATACCCCCGGACACGTCGATTTCTCCTACGAGGTGTCGCGTTCGCTGTCAGCCTGCGAAGGTGCGCTGCTGGTGGTCGATGCCTCGCAAGGCGTCGAGGCGCAAACCGTCGCCAATTGCTACACGGCGATCGAATTGGGGGTCGATGTCCTGCCGGTACTCAACAAGATCGACCTGCCGTCGGCGATGCCCGACAAGGCCCGCCAGGAGATCGAGGATGTCATCGGGCTGGACGCCTCGGAAGCGGTGCTCGCCTCGGCCAAGACCGGGCTCGGTGTCGTGGACATCCTGGAAGCGATCATCGAGCGCATTCCCGCGCCGCAAGGCGACCCGGATGCGCCGCTCAAGGCCTTGCTGGTCGATGCCTGGTTCGACAATTACGTCGGCGTGGTGATGCTGGTCCGCGTTTTCGACGGCACCCTCCGCCCGAAAGACAAAATCCACCTGATGGCCACCGGCTCGAGCCATCTTTGCGAGCAACTCGGCGTATTCACCCCGAAAGCCGTAGCGCGTGAAGCGCTACGCGCCGGCGAGGTGGGCTACATCATTTCGGGAATCAAGGAGCTGCAAGCCGCCCAGGTCGGCGATACGGTGACCCTCGTAGACCGGCCGGCCAGCGAGGCGCTACCCGGCTTCAAGGAAATCAAGTCGCAGGTTTTCGCCGGCCTGTATCCGGTGGAGGCCAATCAGTATGATGCCTTGCGCGAGGCGCTCGAGAAGTTGAAGCTCAACGATGCCTCGCTGCGGTATGAGCCCGAGGTCTCGCAGGCGCTGGGTTTCGGTTTCCGCTGCGGTTTCCTCGGCTTGCTGCACATGGAAATCGTCCAGGAACGACTGGAGCGCGAATTCGATCAGGACCTGATCACCACGGCGCCGACAGTGGTTTATCAGGTGCTGCTACGCGACGGCCAACTGATCGATGTCGAAAATCCGGCCCGGTTGCCCGAACTCGCGAAAATCGAGGAAATCCGCGAGCCGATCATCACCATCACCGTTTTCGTGCCACAGGATTATCTCGGCAACGTGATCACCTTGTGCAACCAGAAACGCGGCAATCAGGTCGATATGACCTACCACGGCCGGCAAGTGCAACTGATCTACGAAATGCCGATGGCCGAGGTGGTGATGGATTTCTTCGATCGGCTCAAATCGGTATCGCGCGGTTATGCCTCGTTGGACTATGAATTCAAGGAATATCGCGCCGCCGATGTCGTCAAGCTCGACGTGCTGATCAACGGTGAGCGGGTCGATGCGCTGTCGGTGATTCTCCATCGCAGCAGTTCGGTCTATCGCGGGCGCGAACTGGCGGCGAAGATGCGCGAACTGATTCCACGGCAGATGTACGACGTCGCTATCCAGGCGGCGATTGGCGCCAACATCATCGCTCGCGAGAACGTCAAGGCGCTGCGCAAGGATGTGCTCGCCAAATGCTACGGTGGAGACATCACCCGCAAGAAGAAACTGCTTGAAAAGCAGAAAGCCGGCAAGAAGCGCATGAAACAGGTGGGATCGGTGGAAATCCCGCAAGAGGCCTTCCTGGCCGTGTTACGCGTCGGCAA
>JAEUOJ010000013.1 GCA_016789495.1 Accumulibacter sp.
CGGTGGCTGCAGCAGGCGATCAAGCAGCCAGCCCTGAACAGCGACAAAGAGATCGATCAGCGTCTGCGGCACGCTCATCACAGCTCACGCCGAGTAGCGAAACAGAACCCCTTGCTTTTCAAGCCGGCGATCAACGGCTCGAGCATCGGCGCAAAAGGATCCTTGCGCGACCAGATCCCGAGGTGGGCCATGACGGTATCGCCGTCTTTCAGACTGGCGAGCGCGCGCTGCAGCAGGCGGTCATTGGGATGGGTCTCGGAAGGCAACTCGTCGCCGAGAAAACCGGCTGGCGCCCAACCGACGTGCCGATAACCACAGGATTTGGCCGCGGCGAGCGCATTGGCGGTCGTCCGCCCACCGGGAGCGCGCCACAATGGATCGAGATGACGACCGGTCAATTCGTGGAAGCGGGTATCGGGACGCTGCAATTCCTGACAAATTGCCGGCGCGTCGAGAAGCTCGACCTGACCATCCGGCAAACGGTAGCGGACCCGCGCGCCGCTGTCCTCGCGAAAACTGCCATGTCGCCAGGTATGGCTGCCAAAAGCGTGACCCTCGGCGACCCGGGCCCGCCAATACGGCGCCCAAGCGGTGTCGAGCGCATGATCGCCACGGCTGGTTTTTTCCTGGGCGACGAAGAAGGTGGCCTTGACCTGGTGCCTGGCCAGCGTCTCGGCGATCAACTCCGCATGCCGCATATTGCCGGTATCGAACGTGAGATAAAGTGTGCCCTTGCATACCGGGGACAGGGAGGACGCCGGCGTGGCGATGCCAAGCAACGGCAAGGCCAGAATCAGGGTCAGGCGCACGCCGCGGCGGATCATCGCAGGCCGGCGTGATTGGTGAAGAAGACGCCGTGCGGCGAACTGCCGACGGGAATTGACTGTTTCAATTTCTTGGTCGTCAGATCGATTACCTGCACCTTGCGCGCGAAGCGCGCCGTCGCCCATAACTCCTTGCCATCGGCGCGGACGATCATGTCGTCAGGACCGCCTGGCACCTCGTATTTCTCGATGACGGTCAAGGTCTTGCTGTCGAACAGCGCGATGCTGCCGTTGATCGAACGGTTCGAGACATAGAAATGACGCTTGTCCCCCTTCGGCTGCAGGTTGTGGGTCGCGGTACCGGTGGGCACCCGCTTGACGGTCTGTCGCGTCCGCCAATCGATCACTTCGACCACACCGTCGCCCATGCAGGCGACCAACAAATAGCGATTATCCGGCGACATCATGATGCCCGCCGGTGTCGCCGCCACCGGAATCGTCCATGCCACTTTCTGGGTCGCCAGATGGATGGCCATCACCTGATTCGAATCTTGCAGGGTGACGAAAACGTATTCGCTGGCGTCATCGAAAGCCAGATGCGACGGCGTTTTCGCCGCCGGCAGACGGGCTTTCAGGCGAAACTCGACCGGATCGTAAAGATCGACTCGGTCGAGACGCAAGGAAGTGGCGACGAACCACTTCTTGTCCGGTGAGTACCCCAACTGATACGGATCGGAAATATTGCGTATTCGCCGCTGTTCCTTGCCGGTCAGTGGATCGTAGAAAACCAGTTGGTTGGCGGCGGCACAGGCGACGATCAGCGACTTGTCGTCCAGCGTCGGCATCAAGTGATGCGGCTCCTTGCAAACGCTCACTTTACCGGTAACGGTATAGCTGTCGGTGTCGATCAAGCTGAGCGTGCCATCCGCCGAATTGAGCGCGATCGCCAAACCGGCGATCGCGCTACCGCTGCTGGCAAAGAGCAACAGGCACGACGCCAAGCGGGCAAAACGAGTGAACAGAAAATGGCGAAATGGGGTCATTGAGTATCAACCGCAAACAAAACGACGAGACAAGAAGACGGAACCTCTTTCGCACCGCACTGATCGACGCCACGGCGCTTTAAAGCAACTGACCTTCATCCCCTGCGAATCGGCGAAATCATCGGTAAAAAACGGCCGGACGGGATTCTGCCACAACACCAGGAAAAATATGGAAATTTAACGGGTTGGCTACAGCACACGATCATGGGCATCACGCCTTGGCAAGTAGCAGCTCGATGAAAACCCGGCTGCGGCAAATATTTATACGGTATAAAATACTTTGTTTGGCGCCCTCTCCGAGCTCGCCAGGCGCCGCCAAAACATGGCCCAATCCGCGAGGTCCAGCTTCCTTACCCTGGAACAGCGCATTCCTCGGGCGCTCTGTGCAAACCGCGAGTGGTGGTCAATAGCTTCTGGTTGGGATGCGCCGCGAATTTGCGGCGCGGCGTCCTGGATCAAGCTCTGCGCAGGGCTATCGGCAAGTGGCCGGCGCAGGCAACCGCAACCCGCCAATGCCCCGCCGAACCGGCGAGGTCTGGCCAGCGAGGTTGCAGGCCAGACCGTATGGCAGCCGCTCGTCGTTGCCCCTACGGGGGAGAGTTCTCACGGCGGGGGGAACGGAACCAGCCGCTTGCGCCGCCGAGGTTGAAGCTGACACCCATCGCACGCAGTTTCCGCCAGGCGCTCCAGACCAGCAGGCCGCGTTTGCTCCAGCGCCAGATGCGGCTTGGGCGGATGAGGATCACCGCCACCGCCGCCGAGGCGACCGCCCCGGGATGGCCGACCAGATAGTCCGCGCCATTACGAACCGTCGCCATCACCCGGTCCGCGGTGCGCATCGCGCCACCGACCGGCTGCAACTGCTGGCGCAGCAACTCCCGTTGCATCGCGCTGCGTTCTAGCAGTCGCCCCCGTTGCACGGCAAGCTCGATCAGCTTCTGTTTCATGATTTCGCCACTTCCTTCAGTTGCCGAACATCTTCTTCCAGTTCGGCGAGACTGCTGGCGAACAATTGATCCGGATCGTCCGGACGGGCGATTGCCTTCCTGGCCGAGACGAGCGCATAGATACCAAGCAACAGGAAGACCAGGGTGGCGCTGGAAAGCACCAGCACGCGCGACTCCCAGAAAATCGCCACCAGCAAGGCCACAGCCACCAGGACGGCAATGACCAGGCTGAACGCGGCGATCAGCAAGAACGCCGTCGCGTGAGCGATTCGCAGTTTCTGTTCGGCGAGTTCATTGCCAAGAAGTTCGAGGCGAGTGCGGCCAATGGTCAGCAAGGTGGCGGCGCCGTTGCGGACGGCGCCGAGCACCCCGGCGCGCTCAGTCTGGGGAGGGATGGGAGTCATCGACCCGTCTGTCTCGACCGGGCTAACGGCGACCGATCACCACTCCAAGCAACAGTCCGACCGCCGCCGCGACGCCGACAGCCCGCCAGGGATTGTCGCGGACATAGTCGTCGGTTGCCCGGCAGGCGGCTTTGCTGCGGTCGACCAGCGCGGCTTCGGCATCGGCCAGGCGGATTTTGGCGTCACGCAAGCGCTCGCCGACGCGTTCGCGCAAATCGGCCATTTTCTCGCCAGCGGCGCCAGCGGTGGCGCGCAGGATTTCTTCGGCGTCGGCGACCACACCCCGCATGTCGGCGACGATTTTCTGTTTGGTGGTCGGAGAGATTTCGGCAACTTCGGACATGGTGAACCTCGCAGTGGCAATAAATGATGAGCGGAGCGAATAATCAGGGCGCGGACCGGTAGGAGAGATGCGCCGGGGACTAGATTATAGAAGTCGCGAGCCGATATCAATCGCGGCGACACAATGTGTACAACTAAATGATTCACCTGTCGTTGGCACGATGGTTCGAACTTACCCGGGCGGCCGAGACGACGAAATAACGTGGAAAAGCCGGTGGGATGGCTGATCATCGAGCCTCGCCGCCGTAGCGGCCGAGCAAGCCCCGCCGGAATTTTCAATCACTTCCCCGTGGCGGTGCCGCCAGCAAACCGGCGATCATTGTGTCGATCATTGGTTCCGCGGCGACAGCGAGATCAAAGGCCATCGGCTGTGTCAGCCAGAGCTGGGTGATGCCGCGGAAATACGCCTGCAAGGCGTAGGCGGCGAGCACGCAGTCGGTATCGACCGGCAAGCGGCCCTGCGCGACGGCCCGGGCGATGATTCGGCGCGTCGATTGCGCGCATTCCCGGTCGATGGCCTCGGCTTGCGGCGCGCCTTCGCCACCCGGCGGCTGTTCGGATTTACACAGGACGATTTCGAGTACGGCGCGGGTGCGTGGGTTGGCGGCGATTTCGCGTAATCCTTGCACCGCCACCTCGCGCAAGGTGGCCAGCGCATCGTCGCCATCGCCAGCGGCCGCCTGTTCCAGTCGGCTTTGCATTGGCAGCGTCGCCCGGCTGCACATCGCCGCGAACAGTTCGTCCTTGTCCCGGAAGTGCCAGTAAAGTGCGCCGCGGGTGACACCGGCGGCGGCGGCCACCGCACCTAGTGTCGCGCGGGTCACTCCGTGTTCACGGAACACCCGTTCGGCGGC
>JAEUOJ010000038.1 GCA_016789495.1 Accumulibacter sp.
TGTTACCGGCGGTGCAAATCCGCGACTATCCGGCGACGAAGCGCGGTGTTGACGCCAATAGTGACAAGGGGCCTGGAAAGGCCTCTGGTCATTGGTTGTGGCGTTGGTCAATCTTCAGAACGGCGGTTCGTTGGTGTCGGTGGGCGGATAGTCGGTAGTTTGAGTTGGCTGATACAGGTCACGCAGAAGTTCGTGCAGCGGAATCTCGTAGTGTGCCCAGATCCGTTCGCGCAGATCATCGAGCAACTCGACCACGGCGAGCGCCTGCTCGGGCGTCCAGTCGTCGGGGAGGATGAAGGGGAGACCGCGCTGGATGCCGGAAGGCAGGAGCCAGGGCTTCATGGTTTTGCTTTCCGTCGTTGCTTCGCCCGTTGCGCCGAGCGCTCCTTGGCTTCCTTCAGGCGATAGGAATCGCCGTCGATCGCAATGACCTCGGCGTTATGGACCAAGCGATCGACCAGCGAAACGACACAGGCGGCATTGGGAAACACCTCGGACCATTCGGCAAAGGCTCGATTCGTTGTCACCAGCGTGCTCTTCGTCTCGTAGCGGCGACTGACCAGTTCGAAGAGCAGATCGGCATGCCGGTTCGAATACGACAGGTAGCCGACCTCGTCGATGACGAGTAAATCCGGGGCGGCGTAGTGGCGCAGACGCCGGCGCATCGCCGAGTCGCTGTCGAGCGCGGCCAGATCGCCGAGCAACTGACCGGCGGTCGTAAATAACGCCGTGTGGCCGTGGATCAGCGCCTGATGCGCGAGGTTCTTCGCCAGCGTCGACTTGCCGACGCCGTTGGGGCCGACGATGACGACGTTGGCCGCTTCCTTGAGGAAATCGAGCGACATCAGATCCTCGATCGCCGCACGGTCGCAGACCCTCGGCCAATGCCAGTCGAAATCGCACAGCGGCTTGAAGCGGCCGATATGGGCGTCCTGGAGACGGCGCTCCAGGCTGCGCCGGCCCCGTTCCTCTTCTTCCCACTGCCGCAGTGGCTCTACCCAAGCGGCCGTGGCCGCGTCCGACCAGTGCGCCAGCAAACCATGGAGGTGCAGCGCCTGCACTCGCTGCCGCAAGGTTTCAAGATTGCTCATCGTCGTCCCCGGTGAGTTGATCATAGGTGTCGAGCCGGTGCGGTTGCACCGGCGTGTCCTTCTGTTTGACGTGCGGCGGCAGGCAGGTGGCGACCGGCGGTGACTCGTTACGTGTCTCCCGCCGACGTTCCAGCGCCAAACGCACCGCGTTCGGGTGCGGCACGCCGGCGGCCAGGGCGTCGAGGATGGCCGCTTGCAATTCGGCGGCACCATAGCGATCGAGCAGGCGCAGCAAGGCGGCGGTGATCGTGCCCAGATTGCCGCCACGCTCGGCTGCACCGATCAACAGATCCTGGCTGGCCGGTGTCGCCTTGGCCAGATGGTCTTGGCCACGGTGATGCCGAGCCTGGCGTTTGCGCTCGATCAGCGTTTTGATGTGTTCGGGTTTCTCGACCTGTTCGCCGCGGTCGTAGCGGCGCGGGTGATCGGCGAGGACCGTGCCGCCGTCGAGGATACGAACACGATCCGGATCGGCGCGTATCGTCAGCAGTCGCAGGACGTGGGTGTGCGGGATCGAATAGTCGTTGAGGTCAAAGCGCACATACGGGCTCTTGCCGGCTTTCACCGCCAACACTTCCTCGGTCGGGAAGGGATTCTCCGGCAAGGCCAGCAAGCGCGGCTGCTCGCTGGCGAAGGCTTCGCGCACGCTGATCTCGGTGTCCTCCGGGCAAGGCCGGTCGGCCGCCTGGCCGGTGCACCAAGACTCTGCCTGGGCATTGAGATCGTCCAGATCGGTGAAGGCGCGGGCGGCGAAGAAGGATTCGCGGGCATAACGAATGGTCCGTTCCACGCGCCCTTTCTCATTTCCCCGCGCCACCGCCACCGGCCGTGGCTCGAAGCGGTAGTGCCCGGCGAAAGCCAGCAGGGTCGGGTGAAAGCGGATGGCATCGCCCTGGCGCTCAAGCACGGCGCTCTTGAGATTGTCATAGAGAAGGACTCGCGGCCACCCGGACCAGGTGGCAAAGGCGCCGACGTGGCCGCGCAGGAAGTTCTCCATCCGGGCGTCGAGGAAGAAGCGAAGGTAAACGCGTCGTGACCAGGACAGGACCATGACGAAGGCCATCAGCGGCCGACGGGCGCGGCCGACCTCGATGTGACCGAAGTGCGCCCAGTCGACTTGCCCTTGCTCGCCAGGGAGAGTGCGCAGGCGCAGGTAGGCTTCGCAGATCGGCCGTGGCCGATGCCGGGCGACGAGGTGGCGGAAGTGATCTGGGCCGCCGTGATAGCCCCGCTCACGCACCATCGCGTAGAGGCGGCTGGCGGTGAGTGTCGGAAATTTCCCCAGGGTCTGGAGAATGAAGGGCAGGTCGGTGTCGACCTGCGAGGGGCGTTGCACGGGGCCGGTTCGGGGCCGTCCGGCTTGCGCCAGGACGCGGCGCACCGTGCCGTGGTGCACGTGCAGTTGGCGGGCGATGGTTCCGTTTCGCCATTGCTCGACGTGGTAGTAGCGCAGAATCTGCGCTTCAAGCTCAGGGGCTAGGGTCATGATCCGTTCCTCTTCGATTCGATGGGCAGGCCTTGCGAGGAACTCGACGGCGCAAGGGGCCGTTTCGGACGAACACCGAACACGGGCGACCGCAGAAATGACAAAGCTGTGGCAGCGGCATCGGCGGAATCACCTTCAAGGATGAGGCCACCCAAGGCGTCGAGCTCACGGTCAGTAGATCATCGGCAACGGGCGCGGGTGAACCCTGATGCGTCACATTCTTTTGGCGGGCCCGGTAACGGTGCAGGCGTTCGGCGTGGTTGAAACGACCGCGTCGGGTTCGCTGGTACCGTCGCCCCGCCTCCCGGATCGACTCCCGCCGCATCGTTGGCGCGCAGTCGCCGGCGCAGTAGATCTGGCCGCGGTCGCAGTGACTGCAAACGAGTACCTGGGTCCGGCAACAGGCACAGAGGAAGAATCGGCCCGACGATTCCATCGGTGGCGGTCCATGTCACGCCAACGAAGTTCGACAGGGCTGTCCGTATTGTGGAATACTCGCCCTGCACCCGTGCACAGCACGGCGTGGGGCACGGCATCGGTCTGGACTTGGCGGTTTGAGCCGATGTCGTGCCGGTTTCTTTGGCGGTCACTTTCTACCGCATCCCGAACCTGGCTGTCATCCCTGGTCGCGTGCCTCGACCCTGCCCCCCCGCCGGCGGCCGCGCGGCAGAGGGCGCGTTTCCAGTCGCCCTACGGGCTCCTTCCAACGCGCCCTCTGCCGCCTTCAATCCCACCAAAAACCCGGAATCGCTCGTTTCTCAGAATCTCGCGACCCGTTGCTTCGCCGACGTCATGGCGCCAGGTTTACGCGGATTCTCGTAGCCGCCCACACCTGATCGTCTGCTCGCCATCGGCCAAAGCTTCAGCCTCGACGCGCAGGGATTCCAGCATTTCGGGCAGCGGAATGATTTCGTCCGCGGGCGGCTGCGTATCGTTCTCCAGTCTCGATAGGGCCAGCAGATCGACAACCAGGCAGGTCATTCGTCCGGACTGCTCGGCGATCCACGTGTGGAAGCGCTTCGCGACTTGGCCGGTGGGCGGCGATTCGCCAAGGAAGTGCTCGACGAATCCGGAAATGACTGTCAGTGGGGTGCGCAGTTCATGCGAAACATTGGCGACGAAGCCGCGCCGCATGGCAAGTATTGCCCGTGTCCATGGCTCAAGGCTTGCGCACGAACTTGGTACCGATCCGGCGCACGATCTCGATCATGGCCTCGCCTGTCGCGCCGAGCCCGGCGCGCAAACGCCGAATATAGCCATCGATCGTACGATCCTCGAGAAAACGGTGATCGCCGCGCCAGGCGTCGAGCAACTGTTCGCGGGTCACGGCGCGATCCGGATGGTTCATCAGGCACTGCAGAACTCGACCTCGGTCGGTCCGAGGTTGATCGGCTCGCCGTCGCAGGTCAGGTGCGGGCTTGCGGGTCCAGGCGCAAGGGACCCGCCTCGACCACGTCGCTGGCCAGATGCGGAGCCCGGCGGCGCAGCACCGCCCGGATGCGGGCGATCAATTCCGTCGGCGAGAAGGGCTTGGTCACGTAGTCGTCGGCGCCGATGTTCAGTCCGGCGATACGATCGGCCTCTTCGGCCCGGGCCGTCACCATGATGATCGGCAGCTCACGGGTTCGTCCCTGAGCCCGCAGATGCCGGGCCAGGTTGATCCCCGACATGCCGGGCAGCATCAGATCGAGGAGGACGACCGAGGGCAGTTCGCTGCGGATTTCGCTCAGCGCCTGCTCGGCGCTGGTCACCACGACCACCGCGAACGGCGCCTGCTCGAGGGAGTAACGCAAGAGCTCTTGGATCGCGACTTCGTCTTCGACCACCAGAACCTTGGGCAGGCTGCTCATTCCGCACCCATCTCCCGCGCCAGTCCTTTCAGTCCGAGGTGGCGCACATCGCGACCCTTGGCGATATAGATGACATCTTCGGCAATATTCTTGCAGTGGTCGCCGACGCGCTCGATCGACTTGGCAATGAAGATCACATCAAGCGCCGTCGAGATGGTGCGCGGGTCTTCCATCATGTAGGTGATCAGCTGGCGAACGACGGCACGAAAGTGCTGATCCACCTCCTTGTCCCGGCGCACAATGCTCGCTGCCGCTGCGAAATCGAGGCGGACGAAGGCATCGAGGACCTCGCGCAGCATGGTGGCCGTCTGTTCGCCCATATGGCGCACCTGCAGGATTTGTGTCAGACATCCTCCGCTACCCCGCTCGATGATCTTGCGCGTCGTCTTGGCAATCTTCTTTGCCTCGTCGCCGATGCGCTCCAGGTCGGTCACCGCCTTGCTGACGGCCATGACCATGCGCAGGTCGATGGCGGTCGGCTGACGTCGGACGACGATATTGGCGCAGGCCGTGTCGATGGCCATCTCCATTTCATCCACGCCTTTGTCGCGTTCGACGATCAGCTTGCTGAGCTCCTGGTTGCTTTCGCCGAAGGCATTCAGGGCGCCAAGAAGCTGTTCTTCCACCAGGCCGCCCATGCGGGTGACGTGGGCGCGGATCGAATCGAGCTCGGAATCAAACTGCTTGGAAAGATGCTCACTCATGAATCGGCTCCCGTCAGGCCAATCAACCAAATCGGCCGGTAATGTAATCCTCGGTACGCTTGTCGCGCGGTTTGATGAAGATCTCGTCGGTGTAGCCGAATTCGATCAGTTCGCCGAGATACATGTAGGCGGTGAAGTCGGATACCCGTGCGGCTTGCTGCATGTTGTGGGTAACGATCAGGATCGTCACCTTCTCCTTCAGTTCGGTGATCAGTTCCTCGATACTGGCGGTGACGATCGGATCGAGGGCCGACGTCGGCTCGTCGAAGAGAAGGATTTCGGGGTCGGTGGCCAGCGCCCGCGCGATGCACAGGCGCTGTTGCTGGCCTCCGGAAAGGGCGAACGCCATGTCATGCAAGCGGTGCTTGACCTCGTTCCAAAGCGCCGCCGCCCTGAGGGCCTCCTCCGCCTTGTCGTCGAGGAGCGAACGCTTCGTGACGCCACGCACGCGCTGGCCGTAGATCACGTTTTCGTAGATCGACTTGGGAAACGGGTTGGGCTTCTGGAAGACCATCGACAGACGCATGCGCACCTCGATCGGATCAACGCGCGGATCGAGCAGGTTGGTCTGGTCGGGATGAAGGATGATTTCGCCGCCGTAGCGATTGCCCGCATAGAGGTCGTGCATGCGATTGAACGAGCGCAGGAGCGTCGACTTGCCGCAACCCGAAGGACCGATCAGCGCCGTGACCTTTCTCTCGCACAGCGGCATGGTGATGTCTTTCAGCGCATGAAAAGCGCCGTAGTGGAAATTGAAATCGCGCACTTCGGCCTTGACCGGCAATGCGCTGATAGGGATAGGGCTGTGCGATGGGTTCATGATCACCTTACCACTTGATGTTCTTGCGCAGTCGGTAGCGCAGCCAGATGGCCAGCCCGTTCATGAACAGCGTCATGGCAACGAGGATGACGCCGGCGGCGGCGGCGTTCTGCTGGAAGGCCGCCTCCGGGCGGGAAGTCCAGTTGAAAATCTGGATCGGCATGACGGTGAAGGGCGCCGGCAGCCAGTCGAAGTTGATGAACGGTGGTGTGGCGGTAACCGGTGCCGGCGGCAAAAAGGCGATGAAGGTCAGCGCGCCGATCGTGATGATGGGTGCCGTTTCGCCGATCGCTCGGGCCATGCCGATGATGACGCCGGTGAAAATGCCGGGCATCGAATAGGGCAGGAGATGATGTTTGACCATCTGCCAACGTGTGGCGCCCAGCGCATAGGCCCCCTCGCGAATACTCTGCGGAATGCCGCGGATGGCCTCGCGCGTGGCGACGATGATCATCGGCAGGATCAACAGCGCCAGCGTGAGGCCGGCGGTCCGGATGCTTTGCCCGAGCCCGAAGCCATAAACGAACAGGCCGAGCGCCAACAGACCGTAGATGATCGACGGAACGCCGGCCAGATTGTTGATGTTGATCTCGATGACGTCGGTAAGCCAGTGCTTGGGGGCGTATTCCTCAAGCCAGATGCCGGCGGCAACGCCCAGCGGCACGGCAACGCTTGCCGTGACCAGCATGACCAGCAGGCTACCCACCCAGGCGGACAGGATTCCCGCCTGACCGGCGCGTCGCGACGGAAAGTTGGTGAAGAACTCCGGCGTCAGCCGTGCCCAGCCGTCGATCAGCATGTTGACGAAGAGCGCGGTAATGGTCATCAGGCCGAGGGCAAGCGCCAGAACACCGAGCAGACCGAACAACAGATCCCAGCGCTTGCGGCGCGTGATGTCCGCGCGAATGAGCGCGACATCGCTTGGCGCGGGTGGCTGCATGTCAATATCTCTCGCGGTACTTCCGCTGCAACCAGAAGCCCAGAATGTTGAAAGTCAGGGTAAACAGCATCAGCGTCAGACCAGCGGCGAAGATCGTCTGGTAGCCGATCGAGCCGTGCGGCAGGTCGCCGAGGGCTACCTGAACGATGTAGGCGGTGATCGTCGCCGCCGGTTCGCGCGGGTCGAACGTCAGATTGGGCTGCATGCCAGCGGCGATGGCGAGAATCATCGTCTCGCCGACCGCGCGCGCGATGCCCAGGATATACGCCGCGCCAACACCGGAGACGGCTGCCGGAAGCACCACATGGAAAGCGGTTTGCAGACGCGTCGCGCCCATCGCATACGAACCTTCGCGCAGGGCCATCGGGACGGCGCGCATCGCGTCCTCGGAAATCGAGCTGACGATGGGGACGATCATGATGCCCATGACCAGTCCGGCGGACAGCAGATTGAAGCCCGGCAGCTCGGGTATCAGTCGTTGCAGCAGCGGGGTGACGAAGAGTAGGGCGAAATAGCCGAAGACGACGGTCGGCATGCCGGCGAGCAGCTCAAGAATCGGTTTGGCGACCTCGCGCGTGCGTTGGCTGGCGAACTCGGACAGGAAAATGGCGATCGTCGTGCCGAGCGGAATGGCGACCGCCAAGGCAACCATCGAACTGACTGCCGTGCCGGAAAGCAGCACCATGATGCCAAAGTGCGCATCGTCGAAGAGCGGCGTCCATTGTGTATCGGTCAGAAAGTCGACGATGGAGACATGTTGAAAGAACGACAGCGATTCCCGGACCAGGATGAAAACAATGGCCAGGGTCACGAATATGGAGACGGCGGCGGCGGCAAAGAGCACCGCTTCGATGACACGTTCGCTGACGTGGCGGCTGGCCTTACGGGCCAGGCGCTCACTGACGCCGCTGTCGGACAACGATGAATTCACAGCTTGCCCTCCCGGGCAAGGAGATCTTCGATCCGGACGCCTACCTCGGCTTCACCGCCGAACACGCTGCCCAGTTTGCCTTTCTTCAGATGCTCGGCGTTCAGCTCGTAGGCTTTGGCCGGCAACTGCACATACTTCACCTCCTTGGCGAGTTGTGCGGCGTTCTTGAGATAGAACTCGACGAACTCGCGCACCTCCGGTTTCTTGTAGCTCGCTTCGCTGACGTAGATGAAGATCGGACGCGAGAGCGGCTGGTCAGCACCGTCGATCACGGTTTTCTCCGACGGTTCGACCGCCCGACCGGTCTTTGGATCGACGACCGCCAACGCTTTCAGCTTGTCCTTGTTCTCGATGTAATAGGCAAAGCCGAAATAGGCCAGGGCGCCGGTGTCACGCTGCACGCCCTGGACCAGGACATTGTCGTCCTCGGATGCGGTGAAGTCGCCGCGCGAAGCTTTTGCCTTGCCGTTGACGGCCTCGGTGAAGTAGTCGAAGGTGCCGGAATCGGCTCCCGGGCCGAACAGCTTCAGCGCGGCATCCGGGAAAGCGGGGTTGACCTGCTTCCAGTTGTTGATCCGGTTCTGTGCGGCAGGTTCCCACATGGCTTTGAGGTCGGCGACCGTCACCTGCTTGAGCGGGTTCTTCGGATTGACGACAACGGTTAACGCATCGTAGGCGATCGGCAGCTCGAAGAACCGGATGCCGGCCTGCGCGCAGGCTGCCATCTCCTTCTTCAGGATGGGGCGCGAGGCGTCGGCAATGTCGATTTCTCCGCGACAGAACTTCTTGAAACCACCCCCGGTGCCGGAAATGCCGACCGTCACCTTGATGACGTTTTTCTTGGCTTTCTGGAACTCCTCGGCAACCGCCTCGGAGATTGGATACACCGTGGACGAGCCGTCGAGTTTGACGATCTGAGCGTGCGCGCCACCGGCAGCCAGCAGCGTCGCCAGAGCGGTAATCATGGTCTTGCGTGCTTGTTTCATCGTGCTTCTCCAGTGGATGGTGAAGCGGATTCTGGCCATGGATTGTGACAAAGCGATGACTCAAGGTAGGCAAATTGCCAGGAGTGAAGCCGCGTCGCTCTTGGGCCGGTCTCAGCCCATGCTCAACAAGTCCCGTGAAAACCATAAATCAATCAATTTGTTGCGCGCAAATACGAAGTCGGGTAGCGCTACAAGCCCACAATTGACTATGCAGCGGATCAGTTTTCGTGACGCTCGTTCGGGCGAACACGGAACGGGGCCAGCCCTGATACAACAGCAGTCCTGTTGCCAACACGGGAGCCGAACACGAGATTGATACAGGGAAAGCGCGGCGTAGACTCACAAGAAACACCAGCCCAGTGGTTGATTGGTGCCCTCCGGTACTTCGACGTTCCCACCGCCACTTCGCCTCGGGCAGCAACTCGTACCGAACCACCCGCCACCGTGGGATGACCGGCCGCCTTTGGGCAGCATGGGTCTCAAAAACCGTATCAGGCCAGAGTTGACCGCCGCCCTCTGCCGCTTTCGCCCCCGGCCGCGAAAAAATCAGCCTCGCGGGACGAGCTTTACAAGACGCCGAGATGAATTTTCCGCATTCACCAATCAGGCCTGCGCCAGCAAGGCAGCGAGTTCATCCTCGTCGAATCCCGCGGCCCGACGCGCATCCAGATTGAATGGACCGCGCAACCTGGGAGCGCCGTATCGCTCCGCCAACAGGGCATACGTCGAGAGCGGGTCCAGTCCGCGCTGCGCGCAGAGATATCTGTACCAATGATTTCCTACTGCGACATGCCCGATTTCGTCCCGCAGAATGATGTCGAGAATCGCAGCCGCTTCGCCATCGCCAACCTGCTTCAACTTGTCGCGAATCGGGACGGACGCATCCAGACCACGCGCTTCCAATGTCCGGGGAACCAGCGCCAGTCGCGCCAACGGATCGTCTCGGGTTTTTTCCGCCATCTCCCATAGGCCATTGTGCGCCGGAAAATCACCATAGTGAAACCCCAATGCGTTCAAATGCTCGCTCAGCAGCTGAAAGTGATACGCCTCTTCCTTGGCGATTTTTATCCAGTCACGGTAAAACTGTTCAGGCATTCCCGGAAACCGCCAAACAATATCCAGAGCAAGATCGATGGCATTGAGTTCGATGTGCGCCAAGGCGTGAATCAATGTGCCTCGCCCCTCGACAGTCGCCATTGACCGCTTGTGAAGTTGAGTATGGGGAACGAGCACGGGAAGCGGTTCTCTTCCTGGAATGTCTGCCAGTGGCTGTAAAACAACCTCGCGATCCACCCGTGCGTCGATGTCGATGGATTGCGTGGCCTGGAGTTTTCCCGCGTATGTCGTCAGGGAAATCGCATTCAATGCGCTTGATCTCAACATGTCTCGAAATGTTCGAACAGTATTCCTGAGGGTGATGCGATCAACGCCGGTTACACCCATCGTCGATTGCTTTTGCCGGCGACCCATCAAAAACTTGGCGGATGGTCGACCGCCAAAAGCTTGCCGCCCGGAAAGTCAGTCAGAGCAATGCAATCACCGTTCCGGGCTTGAACACGCGCCGGCCTTGAGGGGCCACGCTCCGACGCAGCCTTCCGCGGCGCCAAGCTCCCCGATTCGTGTCCTTCGCTGAATAAGTGTGCACCAGCGGCGCGCTCAATCCTGCGGACTGGCCGCGGCAGAAACCGGGCCTGGCATGAAATTCAAGGCAATTCGTCGAGCCCGACCATCGCCAGATGCTGCGTCTGACCCCAGCTTTCAAGTTGCCACCAGACCGCGTTGCGCACGCAAATCCAGCTGATGCTGGCGTTCGGAATCAGGAAATCGCGCGCTCTGCTCAGTGGTATGGCGCGTACCAGGCGGTTGATGATGTCGAGGACGCCACCGTGGGTGACGACGACCACCGTCTGATTGGGATGATCGGTGGCCACTTGCCACAAACCAGCGCATACGCGCTCGTTGAGTTGTTCGAGGCTCTCGCCGCCTGGAATGACGAAATCCGGATCTCGACGCTCGAAGGCGCCATATTCCTCCGGGAATGCCTCTCGGGATTCATCGTAGGTCCGGCCTTCGAAAATACCGTAGCTTCGCTCACGGAATTCGGGACGCAATCCGATCACCAGATTGAACATCGCGGCGATCCGCTGCGCGGTCTGTCGGGCGCGCTGCAAATCACTGCTGTATATCGCACTGATTGCTTGCCCGGCCAGCCAATTGGCGGTGGCTTCGGCCTGCGCCAATCCGGCGGCGTTCAGGCCGACATCAATGTGTCCTTGAATCCGTTTTTCGGCGTTCCAGGTGGTTTCGCCATGACGGACGATACAAAAGCGGGTCTGTGGCATAACGGGCAGTCTGTAGCGGCGTTTCGCGGCGGGAGTGAAACATCGGCGCGGGCAGGCTTAACAGCCCGCCCCCAAGCGACGATTGGTGGCAAAGACCCGGGAACGGCGTACCCGGGAGCCTGTTGGACTGGCCACTGATCGATGAAGCCAGCGGGAAGAGCGGTTCATCTTTTCCCGATTTCTCGTGACATAGACCCACTATGCGCCTCGAAATCGGGAAAAACTGCGCTCGCTCTCCCACGCGGCTCGCAACGATCACGCTAGTCCGCCAGGCTCGAAGTTTGGCCGACCGATCGTCAAAGGTGGGATTTTAAGTCAAACGACCTGAAATGCCGATTGATTCGATACGCCGCCTCCGCCAGCACCGTCAATGCCCCGCCGCAAGGGCAGCTGCTTTTTCCTGGTGGTCCAGCGCTGAGCCGCAACAGCCTATCGACCATCCCCTTCGCCTGGACCCAAACAGCCGATTGACCGGCTTCGGCGCACCTCCCTATACTGCCGCCTGGCCTTTCTTGACTGGACAGGCACCATGACCGAAAACGCTGTCGCCACTTATCCCCGCCTGCTGGGCGACATTGGCGGAACCAACGCCCGTTTTGCATTGATCAGACAGCCTGGCGCAGAGATCGGCGAGATCCGCCGCCTGTCCGCCGACACGTATGCCGATCCGGCCGCGGCGATCGACGCCTACCTGACCGCAGTCGGCGGCGATCGGCCGCGGACGGCCGCTTTCGGCATGGCCAATCCGATCGATGGCGATTGGATCGAGATGACCAACCATAGCTGGTCATTTTCGATCGACACGCTCCGGCAACGGCTGGCTCTGTCGCGGCTGCTGGTGGTCAACGATTTCCACGCCCTGGCGCTGGCCTTGCCTTTCCTGCCGACGGACGAACTGCATCAGGTCGGCGGCGGTGTCCGCCTGACGGCGCGGCCGATGGCGGTACTCGGTCCAGGCACCGGGCTGGGCGTGTCGGGTTTGCTGCCAAACGGCGACGAGTATCTGCCGCTGTCCGGCGAAGGAGGCCACGTGACGATGGTGGCCACCACCGCCGAGGAAGCGGCGGTGATCGACAAACTGCGCGAAAAATTCGTCCATGTTTCCGCCGAGCGGCTGCTATCGGGGCCGGGACTGGTCAATCTGCACGATGCCCTGGCGGCGGTTCGCCGACAACCGGTGCCCGGCGTGGACGCGGCGACAGTCACCGCGGCGGCGTTGGCCGGCACCGATGCGCTGGCGGTCGATGCAGTGAACATGTTCTGCGCGATGCTCGGCACGATCGCCGGCAATCTGGCGCTGACGCTGGGCGCCAAAGGCGGCGTGTACATCGGTGGAGGGATCGTCCCCCGGCTGGGCTCGTTCTTCGATCGCTCGCCTTTTCGACAACGCTTTGAAGATAAAGGCCGTTTCCGTGCCTACCTGGCCAGCGTGCCGGTATTCGTCATCCTTTCGGAGTATCCCGCGCTGCTCGGCGCCGCGGTGGCGCTGGCGCAAGCCACCGATTAGCCGTGCGTATCCTTGAGGATTTCCGGTTCTCCCGGCATCGCTCCGCTGGTAATCCGGCAGAGATCCTGGCGTTGCCCCGGCGCATCCGGGGTCAACTTTCGAACGGTACGGAGCCTATCCGGAGTCCTGCCCATCTTCCGCTGGTCGCTGATCGGCGGTCGCTGCCAGCCGCCGCTCTGACGCAGGTCAAGCCAAGCCAAATCAGAACGTGATTTTTTCCGACGCTTGTCCGATAGTGACAATAGGAATGAATGGCCACCAAGCCTTGTTCGATAGTTGAAGTGTCGACTGCGGGCCGGCTCGTCGCCCACCCGCCGACCCCGCTCGGCGTTCCACCGGAGTTTCACCATGCACGTTGACACCCCACTCGAGTATCTGGAAAGTCGGATCTACGACGAAATCAACATCGGCGACAGTTCATCGCTGGTGCGCACCTTGCGCCCGGAAGACGTCAAACTGTTCGCGGTCATGTCCGGCGACATGAATCCGGCGCTGGCCAACGCCGAATTCCGTCACAGCGGTCTATTCCACGATTTCATCGCCCATGGGATGTGGACCGCCTCGCTGTTATCGACCACCTTGGGTACGCAATTCCCCGGCCCGGGGACGGTGCTGATCAAGTCGGCGATACAATTCGACCGTTCAGTGGCGATTGGCGACACGGTCACCGTCACCGTGGTCGTCCGACAAAAATTCGCCCACAACCATCATATCCTCCTCGACTGCACCTGCCTGAACCAGGAGAAACTGCTGGTGCTTTCCGGCAGCGTCGAAGTGCTGGCGCCGACCAAGAAAATCCGTACCAAGCGTACGGCGATGCCGGAGATCACCCTGTCCGACAAATACGCCCGCTTGCAGACCCTGGTCGCGCGGGCCGAAGGACTGGAGCCGATCGACATGGCGGTGGTCCATCCCTGCGATCGCGAATCGCTGCGTGGGGCCTTGCTGGCCGCCGAGGCCAAGCTGATCGACCCGATCCTGGTCGGACCGGAACAGAAAATCCGCACCGTGGCCAGCGAAAACAACCTCGACCTCAAGCAGCATCGAATCGTCAACGTCCGCCACAGCCACGAAGCAGCGGCGATGGCGATGACGTTGATCCGCAACAACGACGCCGAAGCGTTGATGAAGGGCAGCCTGCACACCGACGAACTGATGGCCGAGGTGGTTTCCCACGCCACCGGCCTGCGCACCGAACGGCGGATCAGCCATGTGTTCATGATGGACGTGCCGACCTATCCGCGCACGGTGATGATCACCGACGCAGCGATCAACATCCAACCGACCCTGCCGGAAAAGGCCGACATCATCCAGAATGCGATCGATCTGGCGCACATCATTGGCAATCCGGAACCGAAAGTGGCGATTCTCTCGGCCGTCGAGACGGTCAACCCGAAAATTCAATCGACGCTCGACGCCGCGGCACTGTGCAAGATGGCCGACCGCAATCAGATCAAAGGCGGTCTGCTCGACGGTCCGTTGGCCTTCGACAATGCGGTGTCGATCGTCGCCGCCAAAACCAAGGGAATCAATTCCGCCGTCGCCGGTCGCGCCGACATTCTGGTCGTTCCCGACCTCGAATCGGGCAACATGATCGCCAAACAGCTCGAATACCTGGCCAATGCCCTGGGGGCCGGCATCGTTCTCGGCGCGCGGGTACCGATCGTGCTGACCAGCCGCGCCGATACCGCCGAGACCCGCATCGCCTCCTGCGTGCTCGCGGCGCTGGTCGCCCACGCCAACCGGACCAAAAAATCGACGGCGTGAGTAGCGGCGACCGGCGGAGTCCTATTCAGCGGCCGCGCCGCTCGATGACGTAGTTCAGCGCCTCCGGCGAACCCTGACTCGGCGTCATCCAGGCGCTGATCTGGTCGCGCAAATTGATCAGTTCTTCCGGTTCGACGAGCCGGATACGATAAGTGCGCGCCCGTTCGCGTGCTGCGCTGCCGGTGCCCGGCTGCAGCCGCCGAGCGGTCAATAACCAGGTTTCGCCCATCGCGCCACCCACATGTCTACGCAGGCTGTCGAGTCGGTTGAGAATCGTCTGGCTGCCACCCTCGGTGCTGATCTGCACGCCAGTCTTGCATTCGAGAAACAGCAACTGGTTACGCCAGACCACCGCCGCATCCAGTTCGTTGACCGCGATCTGCTCCTGGCCGGCATGACCGGCGTCGATCCGCAGGTTCGACCCCCAATGACCATCCGGCAGCACGCCATCGGCTTCGAGTCCGGCCAGGCACAGCCAGGCCCATTCCTCGAGCCAGCCGCCGCCGATGTACGCCGCGGCGTCCTGGTCGGCGAAAGTGAACAGGCAATCGCCGTCCCATTCCCACAAGCCAGCCTGGGCGAAAGCGTGCGCCAGGTCATGGTTGTAATCGAACAACGGCCGCCCGGAGACGATCGCCGCCCGAAAAGGGCGCAAGATGCAGCCATCGGTTCGCGTCTGCGGCAAGGCTTCGCGGGTCAGTCGATTGACATAGCCGAAGAAGCCGTTGAGATGCGGCGCTTCGCGGGCCAGGCGCTCGGTCAATGGCGCGCGGGCGGCAGCGGTACTGGCGAAGAGCGGGTCCCAGGTGGGATCAGCCACCATGCGGTAGCCCTGCATCTGCAGCAGATCGGCGAGTTTGAGCATGTCCGGCGGCAACTCCCGCGCCGCGCCGCTGCCGAGATGTTCGAGCAAGCTGTAGCGGGTATCGCAGAACCAGGCGTCACCGAGACCGGAGAAGGCGCCGAGAAAACCGAACGACATCACCTTCGTCCCGCCACTGGCGTTGAAATCGATCGGCAGACCGGGATGTTCCCGTTGCAGTTCGCCCGCCAGTTCGCGGGCATAACGGGAAATGGCGCCCAGATCATGGTCCGGCAAATGATCGACGATCCGGACGGCATCCACCGGCCAGCCGTAATCGATCAACACACGGGACACCTGCTCCGCCGCGCGTCGGGCCGGATCGGTATCGCTGGTGGCGATCACCACCCGTTGCGGCCGCAAGCGCAAGGCCGGCACGGCGTTTTGCATGATCTGCTCGGTGGCAAGACAGACCAGGATGCGCGGCTCAAAAAACATGCGGGCTTCCGTTGTGGATGACATCAAGATATCGAGGCTCGGTGGACGACACTTGGCGAACGGCTTCAGATCGGGGAACATCAGGCGATTGACAAGCTGGTGAAGGCCAAGCGCATCCGTTCTGTCAGCCGGAGGCATATTGTAGTCTGTTAAAGTGATTATTTTCTGAAATCAATGACGAATTGCTATTCACCGACCCGAAACAATCATGAAATCACGCCACTTGAATATTCTGCATCGCCCCGCGTCGCTCGCCGATTCCAAGGCGCCACCGCTGCTTTTCGTGCATGGTGGCTACGCCACGGCCGCCTGCTGGGAGGCCTATTTTCTGCCGTGGTTCAATCAGCGGGGCTACGATTGTCATGCCCTTGACCTCGCCGGACACGGTCGCAGCGAGGGAGGCCAGCGACTGGACACCTTCGGGATCGACGACTATGTCGACGATCTGCAGCAAGCCGTCAGCGGACTTTCCCGCTTGCCGGTGGTCATCGGCCACTCGATGGGCACGGTGATCGTCGAACGTTTTCTCGAACGTCAAGCGGCACAGGCGGCGATTCTGATGGCGCCGGTACCGCCGACCGGCATTCTCGGTGCGACGATGAAAATCGCCTTCAGCGATCCGAATTTTTTTGCCCAGCAGGCGCGGATCCAACACGGTGAATTCAGCGAGGACGCCTTGCGCACCGTACGTCAGGTCTACTATTCGCCGGAAACGACGATCGCCGATCTGCGCCGCTTCGCGCCGCTGTTCCAAGCCGAATCGCGGCGGGCGCTGCTCGATTTGTCGCTATTGCCTTTCCGCCTTGCTGGCCGACGCCCACGACTGCCGGTGCTGGTGCTCGGAGGTGAAGGCGACGCCATATTCCCGCCGTCCACACTCGGTTTCACTGCCGTCCGCTGGCGTGCCGAGGTGGCGGTGATTCCGCGTGCCGGTCACACCCTGATGCTCGACGCGCATTGGCAGCAAGCGGCCGAACGAATGGCGCAATGGATCGAACAGTTGCGCTAAGTGGCGGCACGAACCAGGGCTCGCGGCTTCTGGAACGTCGGGAATCGGGCGGCAACGGGTACGCGCCTTTACATCGATAGTCCGATCGCACACCGCCGTCGGCCGGTAGGTTGTCGACGCCAGGTCATTTCGCGAGAGAAAGAATGATTGCCTTCTCGCCAAGTTGATCAAGCGCGACCATGGCACTCTGGAGTACAATGCCGGGTTTTTGCAAATCAATGATTTTTACGAGGTTTCTTCGTGCTTGTCGCCAATAACATCACCATCCAGTTCGGGGCCAAACCCCTATTCGAAAATGTTTCCCTGAAATTCGGCGAAGGTTACCGCTATGGTCTGATCGGCGCCAATGGCTCTGGCAAATCGACATTCATGAAGATCCTGGCGGGCGAACTCGAACCCACCGCCGGCAACGTGGCCAAGGACGCGCACGAGCGGATGGCTTACCTGCGTCAGGACCAATTCGCCTACGAGGATCAGCGGGTGATCGACGTGGTGATGATGGGCCATGAGGAAATGTGGGCGTGCATGGTCGAAAAGGACGCGATCTATGCCAACCTCGAAGCCAGCGAGGCGGACTATCTGCACGCGGCCGAGCTCGAAGCCCGGTACGCCGAATACGGCGGATATACCGCCGAGGCGCGCGCCGGCGAATTGCTGCTCGGCGTCGGCATTCCCGCCGAACAGCATTACGGGCCGATGCGCGACGTCGCGCCGGGCTGGAAACTACGGGTGCTGCTAATCCAGGCGCTGTTCGCCGATCCCGATATCCTGCTGCTCGACGAGCCGACCAACAACCTCGACATTTCCACCATCCGCTGGCTGGAGAACGTGATCAACGAGCGCAACAGCACGATGGTGATCATTTCCCACGACCGCCACTTCCTGAACCAGGTGTGCACGCACATGGCCGACCTGGACTATGGCAAGATCACCGTCTATCCCGGCAATTACGACGATTTCATGGAAGCCTCGGCGCAGGCGCGCGAGCGTCAGCAAAACGCCAATGCCAAAGCGAAGGAGCGAATCGCCGAACTGCAGAGTTTCGTCCGCCGCTTTTCGGCCAACGCCTCGAAGGCCAGGCAGGCCACCTCGCGGCTCAAGTTGATCGACAAGCTGAAGCCCGAAGACGTCAAGCCGTCCTCGCGACAGTACCCGTGGATCCGTTTCGAATTCGACGACAAGGAAAAGCTGCATCGCCAGGCGGTCGAAATCGACCGCCTGACCTTTGCCTACCCCGGCAGTTCCCGACGGGTGATCCATGACCTGACGCTGACTCTCAACGGTGGCGAGCGGCTGGCGATCATCGGCGAAAACGGCGTCGGCAAGAGCACGCTGCTCAAGCTGCTGATGGGCGAACTGCAACCGCAGCGCGGCAGCGTCAAATGGGCCGAGAAGGCGCGCCCCGGCTACTACGCGCAGGATCACGCCGGCGAGTTCAACAGTAACCTCAGCCTGGCCGAGTGGATCGCCGGTTACGCCCGCAACCACGCCGGCGAGGGTGATGACCTGGCGACCCTGATCCGCGGCACGCTCGGACGTTTGCTGTTTTCGGGCAACGAGGTGCAAAAGGCGGTGAAAGTGATTTCCGGTGGCGAGCAGGGGCGGATGATCTTTGGCCGGCTGATGCTGATGAAGTCGAATGTGCTGGTGCTCGACGAACCGACCAACCACCTGGACATGGAATCGATCGAGTCGCTGAATACCGCGCTCGAAAAATTCAAGGGAACACTGATCTTCGTTTCGCATGACCGGGAATTCGTCTCGTCGCTGGCGACGCGCATTCTCGAAATCCGCCTCGACGGCAAAGTGGTCAACTATCCAGGCAATTACGAGGAATATCTGACCAGTCAGGGTCTGGCCTGATCGTGACGCCGCCCCGCGGCGTCGGCGGTGGCGCCCGCTCCCGTGACGCGGCCTTCTGTCACCGGCGGACCTTCGGTACTACGATGATAGAATCGTCATCGTTTTTTGCCGTCGGGAGCTGTCAATGAACGGATTTCGCGTACCCGCATTGATCGGGGTCTATGGCTGGGCGCTGCTCTGTCTGTCGTCACCGGCGGTGGCCGAAAGGATCGACGCCTACATCGACGGCGTGCAACTGCCAGCCTCGGTCGAACGTCGCGGCGAATCGCAGCCGCCGACACCCGGTTTCGTGCTCGATAATCGTGACCGGCTGACGACCGGCGAAAAGGCGCGGTTGCGCATCCGCCTCGGCGACGGCGGCACGGTGGCGCTAGGCGCCGACAGCCGTGTCGAAGTCAACGCTCTCGGCGTGCGCGAGTCGGGCCTGTTCTCCGCCGCGTTCGATCTTAAACACGGCACGCTGCGCTACAGCGCCGCGTCGGCCGGCGCCGAACGCTTGCCGCACGCCGTCAATCTGCGTTTCGGTTCGATCACCGCCAGCAGCCGTGGCAATGACCTGTTGTGGGGTCAGTCGAGCCAGGGCACCGACCGTGTCTGCCTGCTCGACGGTTCGATCAGCGTGCTGCATCCCGCCAGCGAACCGCGGCAGCTCGATCAACCCTTCACCTGTTTCGTCGTGTCGCAAGGTGAGGCGTCGGCAGTGGTCGAAGCGGTCAGTTCGGAACAGTTCGCCGCGTACGCCGCGCAGACCGACATGCTGGTCGAAAAATCACTGACCGGTCCGGTGGCGGTACAGGCGGTCAGCGACCCGCAGGAGCAGGTCAGTGAACAACCGTTGCCACGCCATGCGGCGGCACGCCGGCCGATTGTTCGTCACGGAACCTATCCGGTGCCGGTGGCGACGGTCGATACGCAGGCCGAAGCGCTGGCGGTGTACGACCGCCTCCGCGCCGCTGGCTACCCGGCGCGGATCAAACCGTTCGGCACCGGTGGCGGTTATCGCTACAGCATCCGTTCTTCGCAACCGGTCAGCCGCGACGTCGCGGCGCTACCATCCTCCGGCATCGTCGAGTAGCCGGCGCCGAAGCCCGATCGGCGGCGCCGGGTTCGACCCGCATCGGCCGGCCGCTTGATGCGGGTCAAAGCGCTGGGCGGCAGGGTATCCTCTAATCGGCTTTTCATTCACGAGGCGGGGCGATGTTTCGCATTTCCCAATACATGCAGGAACTGGTCGAGCCACAGCCGGCCGGACCGAAGCGCAATCCGCCGGCGCCGGTGGTGATCTGGAACCTGATCCGCCGCTGCAATCTCACCTGCCGGCACTGCTACTCGATTTCCGCCGACAAGGATTTCGCCGGCGAACTGACGCTCGACGAGATCTTCGCGGTGATGGATGATCTGAAACGTTTTCGGGTGCCGGTGCTGATCCTGTCGGGCGGAGAACCGCTGCTTCATCCGGAAATCTTCACCATCGCCCGACGGGCCAAGGCGATGGGGTTCTACGTCGGACTGTCGTCGAACGGCACCTTGATCGATGAGACCCGGATCGAAGCGATCACCGATTGCCAGTTCGACTATGTCGGCGTGTCGCTGGACGGCATCGGCGCGACGCACGACCGCTTCCGTCGCCAGGTGGGCGCTTTCGCCGCCTCGCTGCGCGGCATCCGCCTGTGCCGCGACCGGGGGGTCAAGGTCGGCGTCCGTTACACCATGACCCAGGGTAACGCCGAGGATCTGCCGCGGCTGCTCGAACTGGTCGAAGAAGAGGGTATCGATCGCTTCTATTTCTCGCATCTCAATTACGCCGGTCGCGGCAACCGCCACCGCCAGGAGGATGCCCGGCACCGGCTGACCCGTTGGGCGATGGACCTGCTGTTCGAAACCTGTTGGCAAGACCAGCAACGGGGGGTTCGCAAGGAATTCACCACCGGCAACAATGATGCCGACGGTGTCTACTTCCTGCACTGGGTGCGGCGCCGCTTTCCCGAACACGCCGAGCGGATGCACGCTCGGCTGGCGCAATGGGGCGGCAATTCCTCCGGGGTGAACGTGGCCAACATCGACAATCTCGGCAATGTCCATCCCGACACCATGTGGTGGCATCACACCCTCGGTAACGTCAGGCAACGGCCTTTCTCGACGATCTGGCCGGATGTCGGCGACCCGCTGATGGCCGGTCTGAAACTGCATCCGCGGCCCGTCACCGGCCGTTGCGGCGCGTGCCAATATCTCGAGATTTGCAACGGCAACACGCGCGTCCGCGCCCAGCAACTGACCGGCGACCCCTGGGCCGAGGACCCGGGTTGTTATCTCGACGACGCGGAGATCGGCGTCGCTCCCGGGCGGCAACGGCTGGCCGTCACGCCCTTCATTCCGCTGCGGAGAGTGCGATGAGACGCGCGTTGATGGTCTTCGCCAGCGTGTTGGCGTTACTGCCGCCGGCAGCCGTTTCGTTCGCCGCAAGCGACGCGGTCGAAACCAGTTATCGGCTGCATTGCGCGACCTGCCATGGCGAAAACCGCTTCGGCGGCATTGGTCCGGCGTTGCTGCCGGAAAACCTCGAACGCCTACGACCGGCGGAGGCATTGAAAGTGATTCGCGAGGGACGGGTCGCCACCCAGATGCCGGCTTTTGGTGAAACCTTGAGTGAGGATCAGTCCCGGCAACTGGCCGATTGGATTTACCGACCGGTGACCCCGGCGCCACAGTGGGACGAGGCGGCGATTCGCCAGTCGCAAGCGATCAATGCCGCCGCCGCTTTGCCGGCGGTTCCCGGCCCTCTGCTGCAAGGCGTCGATCCGCTCAATCTGTTCGTCGTCGTCGAAACCGGCGACCATCACGTGTCGCTGATCGACGGCGACAAACTGGTCCGACTGTTTCGTTTTCCAAGCCGCTATGCGCTGCATGGCGGGCCGAAATTCTCGCCAGATGGGCGCTTCGTCTATTTTGCTTCACGCGATGGCTGGATCAGTAAGTTCGATCTCTACCATCAGGTGCTGGTCGCCGAAATCCGCGCCGGGCTGAATACCCGCAACGCGGCGGTCTCCAGCGACGGCAAATGGGTGATGGTCGCCAATTATCTGCCGCGCAACCTGGTGGTGCTCGACGCCGGTGACCTGTCGCTGGTCAAAATCATTCCCGCGCGCAACGCCGCCGGCGACAAGAGCTCGCGCGTTTCGGCGGTTTACGACGCGGCGCCGCGCAAGAGTTTCGTCGCCGCGTTCAAAGACCTGCCGGAAGTATGGGAGATCAGCTACGATCCGCGGGCTGAACCGTTCGCCGATGGGCTGGTACACGACTACCCGGCGCGCGAAGGTCTTTTCCAGCCGGCGATGTTGCGGCCGCGGCGAATCCTGCTCGACGAGATCGTCGACGATTTTTTCTTCACCCAGCGTTATGACGTGCTGCTCGGCGCCTCGCGCACCGCTAGCCGTGGTCAAGTGATCCACCTCGACGTGCGGCGCAAGATCGCCGATCTCGCCCTGCCCGGAATGCCGCACCTCGGTTCGGGAATCACCTGGCCCTGGCGCGCCCCGGACGGCAGCTTACGGACGGTGATGGCTTCGCCAAATCTGAACGAAGGACTGATCACCGTCATTGACCTCGCCACGTTCAAGACCGTCAAACAGATCCCAACCCGGGGGCCGGGCTTCTTCCTGCGCAGCCACCAGAACAGTCGATATGCGTTTACCGATTCGATGATGAGCAAGGATCACAAAAACACCTTGCAGGTGATCGATAAACAGACCCTGGAGGTGGTCAAGGAAATTCAGGCGGCGCCGGGGCAAACCCTGGCGCACGTCGAATTCACCCGCGATGGACGCTACGCCCTGGCCAGCCTGTGGGAGCCGGACGGAGCCCTGGTGGTGATCGATGCCGAGACCTTACGGGAAGTGAAACGGCTGCCGGCCAAGAAACCGGTCGGCAAATACAACGTGTGGAATAAAATAACGCGCTCCGAAGGAACCAGCCACTGAATCCGCCATGAACCGAGCGATGAACCGACCGACCGACCCATTCCTGCAGCGCCTGATCACCGTCCTGCTGTGCCTGTTGTGCTCCGTCGCACTGGCGGTGCCCAAGGCGGCGGAGCAGGAAGAGGATGAAGTCTCTTTCGGCGAGGCCGGTGCGCCGCCCAAACGGACAACCAAGCCGTATCGCGCGCCAGTGACCGGCGTCGCCACCCCATCGGCGTCGGCCCGACCGGCGCGGACAGCCCACCCTTCCGCCAGGGCGACCGCCAGACCCTCCCGTTTCCACCCGCCCGCCCGGAGCCACGCCAAGACCCCGCGCATCCATAAGGGCAAACCCCAGGCCAGGCCTCTCGCCGCGTCCGGCAAACGCGGCTTTTCACGGCACGTCGGCAACACCGGCGGCACGATGGTCAAACGGGCCCGGCATACGCCGCGGCCCCAGGCTGTTCAGCGGCTGGAGCATCGTCGGGTGAAAGCCGGCGTCCGGTCGACGGCTGCCGGACGACACGCGTCCGCGTCAGGCCGGCCGGCGATGGCGCACAAAAAGCCGGTCGACAAGCGAAAAGCGCTTTCCCGGAAAAACAGATCTTAGTTGGCTCCCGCACCGACACGCGTGAAGTAGCGGCTATTGACTGGACGCCACGACGATGATTGACCTCCTCACCCGCCATTCCCCGAAGCAATCCGGGCGATTGATTGCCGCGAGTCTGTTTGCCGGCCCCTGGCTCATGGCCAGCGTCGTGCAGGCGCAGATGCCACAGATTGAACTGAGTGCCGGCTTGTACCGCATCGAGGCCGAAGTGGCGCTCAACGACGCTGACCGCCAACTCGGGCTGATGAATCGACGAGCGATGGCGCAGAATCATGGCATGTTGTTCGTCTACGATCAGCCGGCGCGACATTGCATGTGGATGCGCAACACCTATCTGCCATTGTCGGTGGCCTTCCTCGACGAACAGGGGCGAATCCTGAATATCGAGGACATGCAACCGCAGAGTGACGACAATCATTGCGCGGCCAGGGACGCCCGCTACGCGCTGGAAATGAACCGGGGTTGGTTCGCCAGCAAGGGAATCAAACCAGGAACACGCATTGCCGGCATCGACAAATTCACTCGGCGACCGTAACCGCCGTGCGGCGGCGGACGCATCGACCCCGCGTCGTCGATGGAGCAACGCGCTGTCATCCTCCGGCGCAGGCGACCACCTGCGGCGTGACTGGTTGCGCGATCGCGGCTCGTTGACCGCACGCCTCCAGCAACGCGGAACTTTCGCGGTGCGCGTGCTGCGCCAGGGTTTGGCGATTCCGACCGACGACGAGGCGCTGGTACTGCAGTGCCTACCCGGCCGGCGCGCCTGGATACGCGAAGTGACCTTGTATTGCGCCGGCCGACGGGTGGTCTTCGCGCACACCGTCCTACCTTACCGACCGCGCGGGGTGCTGACGCGCTGGCTGGCCCGCCTGGGCAACCGTTCGCTGGGCGCGATGCTCTTTTCACACGCCGGCATTCGCCGCGGCAGAATGCAGTTCAAACGTCTCGATGCCCGCCATCCGTTGTTCGCCCTGGCTTGGCAGGCTTTGGACGACGGCACCGGCACCCCATGCCATCTGTGGGCGCGACGTTCTGAATTTTCCTTTCGCGCTCAAACGGTCCTCGTCACCGAGATTTTTTCGCCGACATTGCTGAGCCGGCGCTGATGGCGCGATGCGTCTTCTTGTCGGCGTCACGGCCGATGAGATCGTCAGCGAGTTTTGCAATCAGCTCACCGCTGCCTGCGTCGACTTGGCCGCGCCATGGGCGCGGCCGTGGTCAATCTTCGGTTGGCCATTAATTTATTAATTCAAATACATGTCTCTGCGACATTTCAATAACCGATGATTGACCCCAGACGCTGCATCCGGCAGACGGCCAGATGGAAAAACACCGATCGCCTACCGCCCTCCCGCCAATGCGCGGACGATGGAAAACGAGTGAAAATTCTCCACGGTGGTCGCATCACTCCTAGGAGGCCTGTCGGAGACGAGCGATCGTTGCGAGCCGAGTGGGCGAGCAAGACTTTTTCTGCCGATTTCGAGTCCGATCGTAGGCCGACGTCACGAGAAATCGGGGGAAAAAGAACGCTCTCCCCAGCAGAGCCGTCGCTCAGTCTACGCTCTGACAGGCTCTAAGCCACACCCCTGCCGGCGTCAAGGGAATCGTCTGCAATGTTTGCCAACAGGTGCCTGCCTGAGGCAAACACCCTTGGCTCGACCAGCAACGTGACGCGGTGGCTATTTCAAGGCCTCGATGCCCGCGCCAAAATTGATATGGAATGCCGCTCCATCGATGACCAGGGCCGGGACGGACTGGACACCGGCGGCCTCAGCGTCTTTCAGACGCGATTTGTCGGTGCCGAGGTGGACAATCTCGACGTCGTACTTCACCGGGTCGAGCGCATGCGCTACGTTCTGTTCGGCGGCAACGCACACGGGGCAGCCAGCGTGGTAGAAAATGGCTTTGCTCTTCATGATCAGTCTCCTGGATTGGGGTTGGTGCCAAGGGCACAGGTGCATACTAGGAACAACATCAATCCCTGCCTAGAAGGCACTTTTCGGTACCCCGGTCACTTTTTGGTGTAAGTTGTGGAAAAGAAAGGGAATAAAAATGCCACCTTCTGCCCAGTCAGCCTATTCGCAACTTGAAGATGTGATTGGTTGCAAGTGGTCAGTGTCGGTTTTGCGAGCCGTCGCTGCCGGCGTTGCACGCCCAGGAGCTTTGGAACGTCACGTCAACGGAATTTCAACCAAGGTTCTCTCCGAGCGGCTACGTAAACTGACCGCTTATGGTTTGCTGGCCAAGCAGGTCTATGCGGAAGTGCCGCCCAGAACCGAGTATTCGTTAACCCGCAATGGACAGAAGCTGGTCAGCATCATTGACCAGATCCAACTTCTGGATAACGAGATCAGAAACGACGAACTCCGATAGTCTGGATCTTTGACTCCCGGGCACGCCGCACAGGTCTTTTCGCGTCGATGACGGGCGGGCCGACTGGCCTACTCGCTGTCTCCGGCGCCTTTCTTCATGATCTTGCCCTCGGCGGCGCGCTGCTTGCGCACTTCCTTTGGATCGGCGATCAACGGCCGGTAGATTTCCACCCGATCGTGATCGCGCAAGGGAGAGTCGAGTTTGGCCAGTTTGGCGAAAATGCCGGTTTTGTTCCTGGTCAGATCAATCTCCGGGTGTTTCTGCAGCAGCCCGGATGCTTCGATCGCCTGGCGTACCGTGGCGCCCGCCGGCAGTTTCAGGGTGACGATCGGTTGTTTGTCGGGTAGCGCATAGACCACCTCGATATGCAGCGACTCAGCCACTCTGCAACCCATAGACTTCGTTGGCGCGCTTGACGAAGGCGTCGACGAAGCTGTTGGCGATCTGCCCAAAAACCGGTCCGATCACTTTTTCGAACATCTTGCTTGAAAACTCGTATGACAGTTGAAACTCAATCTTGCACGCCTGTTTGGCGAGCGATTTGAAATGCCATAAGCCATCGAGCCGGCGAAACGGCCCATCGACCAGCCGGATTTTCATCGATAGCGGGGCGTTCTTGTCGTTTTCGGTCGTGAAATGCGACTTGACGCTGCGGTAATTGATATACAGCGTGGCCACCGTTTTCCGTTCGTCGCGGAAGGCGCAATGGGTTCTACTGCACCAGGGAAGGAAAATCGGATAGTCCTCGACACGGTCCACCAGTTCGAACATCTCCTGCGCCGATCGCTCGATCAGCACCGATTTCTCGACCAGGGCCATTCGCGACTCGCCTCATCTATCCTGTAGAATGGCCGATTTTAGCATCGCAGTGGCGCGATTTCGCGGGAAACGGGACGGAATGGGCATCGTCACCAACAAGAAAGCCTTTCACGAGTACTTCATCGAAGAAAAGATCGAAGCCGGGGTGGCGCTCGAAGGCTGGGAAGTCAAGGCGATTCGTGCCGGACGGGCGAGCATCAAGGAAGCCTACGTCGTCGTTCGCAATGGCGAGGTGTTTCTGTTCGGTATGCACATCACGCCGCTGTTGGCGGCGTCTTCTCACGTCAGGCCGGACCCGGTCCGTACGCGTAAACTGCTGCTTCATGCCAAGCAAATCAGCAAGCTGATCGGCCAGGTCGAACGTGCCGGGTATACCTTGATGCCGCTCGACCTGCACTTTCAGCGCGGCCGGATCAAGGTCGAAATCGGTTTGGCCAAAGGGAAAAAGCAACATGACAAACGCGAAGCGGAGAAGGAGCGCGACTGGGTGCGCGAAAAAGCGCGTCTGATGCGGGTCAAGGTTTGATTCTTCGACGATTAACCGGTTCTCCGCTGCGCATGAGGGGGCTTGGGCTGGCTTGCGAGCGCTTG
>JAEUOJ010000164.1 GCA_016789495.1 Accumulibacter sp.
GGGGACGCGGGCAATGTACATGCCGACAATAAAAGCATATCTCTCATTGTTTGTAAAGCATTATTACCACATGTACATGCCTACATGTTTGCTAACTTTATGATTTCTTACAATTAATCAACGACTTACCTTAAGGGCTCCAGGAAGGTCCGTCGAAGGCGGTGTCTGGGGGGGTGGCTGCGAAGTGGCGATGGCCTGCGACATCCTGGTCGCCGTTCCCGACGCCACCTTTGCCATCACTCCGGCCAAGCTCGGCGTTCCTTACAACCTTGGC
The DNA here is from genome assembly GCA_016789495.1 of Accumulibacter sp. Lineage (GTDB taxonomy): Bacteria > Pseudomonadota > Gammaproteobacteria > Burkholderiales > Rhodocyclaceae > Accumulibacter. Next base: position 275 of record JAEUOJ010000164.1, read on the forward strand.
GGTCTGCTGACCATTCTGAACATGATCCCGATGCCGGTGGCCAAGGAAATGCTGTTCACCGCCCAACCGATTCCCGCCGCGCAGGCGCTGAACCTGGGAATGATCAACTACATCAAGCCGAAAGAGGAAATCGACGCCTTCGTGTACCATCTGGCCGGACAAATCACCGCCAATTCGCCGCTCAGCGTCTCGGTGATGAAGGAGGAGTTGCGCCTGCTGGCCAGCGCGCGGTCGATCACCCCCGAACTATTCGATCGGATGCAGGGTCTGCGGCGCGTGGTGTACGACAGCTACGACTACCAGGAAGGAATCGACGCCTTCCGCGAAAAACGCAAACCAGCCTTCAAGGGGGAGTAAGCGGCGATTTTTCCCGAGCGCCGTGCGCGACTGGTCTGTAAACCACGGCGCCCGGGCACTCAGCTCGGCGACTGGATCACGCCAAGCGCCGCCAGGGTCAAGCCGGCATTCGCCAGATGGCGATGCAAATCAGCGCCTTGACCGCGCAGCATTTCCCTTGTTTCGGCGTTGTCGACCAGCAGGGTCAACGTCGCCTGCTGATCACTGATCTGCAGGCGGGCATCGATTTCGCCGAGTTTCGGCAAGATCAGACGCAGCCGCGTCTGCCATTTTTCACTGCCGTCGCCCGGCGTGCCGTCAGCGTCGCGGCGTTGACTGTGATCCTCGATTTCCCAGTGCATTTGCTGCCCCGGCCAGATCTGGCCCTGCCACGAAAAATGCTGCGTGGCGAACGCTTCGAGTTGCTGCTGGACGATCGCCTGCACCGCCGGAGGCATGGCGGCCGACACGGCGCTCCGATCCCCTTGGACATTCGGCTGATTCTGGTTGGCCAGCAAGGCTTCGCCACCGGTGGCGGCCTGACTGTCGGATCGCGGGTCGAGGGAGGCTATCAAATGATCGGCGGTGGTCAGGGTGGTCGGCGGTGACTGGCGATGTCCGGCCGGATGAAATCGATTGACTGCCGTCTCCGGCGACGCGGCGCTTTCGGCCGAGTCCGGCGGTTCGGACGCCTGTGCGCCAGTCCCCATGTTCAACAGCGGGTCCTCGGTTTTCGGATCGACCGGCGCGCGAGAGCCGGCGATTACGGCGGCACGCGCCGATAGCTCCTCCTCGAACGCTAATGATGAAGTGGTCGAAGGAACTGATGCACTGCTCGCCTCCGACCCCGGCTGGCGGTCGCCGCCGGCGCTAGGCGAGGTTACGGCGCCCTTCGGGTTGGTGACTTCAGTCGATGCGGTCATGGAAAGCGTCGACTGCCGGGCCACTTCGCCCGGCGACATCCCGGCCTGGGTTCCGGGCTGAGTGTCTCGCCGAGTTTCCGCTTGCGTCCTGATCCGGTTTCCGGAATGATCGTCAGACAGCGTCCCGTCCTGATTTCCCGGCATTTTTTCGAAAGGCGCCTCAACCGGCGTCCCGTCCCCCACGCCGCCTGTACTACCTGTCAAACGGGCTTGCGGTTCGTGGGCCAGTTCCGACAGGGCAAGGCGCCCGGCGACCCATTCGGCCTGATGCGATTCGTAGAACATGCCACTCTGCCGAATGGCTTGCTGGAGCAGCGGGGACAGATCCTGACCGTTGCGCGGCGGCTGCTCGGCAATCGGCCGATTGCCATTGAGCGGTAACGCCGGCGGGACGTTCGTGCCCTGGCGCGATCCACCGAGAAGATCGTGGATCAACTGCCCGGTTTGGCTCAAATGGATCGCCGCGGACGGGTTGGCCGCCGAGTTGCCCGCTGCGCCCTGAGCGACGACCGCCAGCGTCAGCTTGCCGTCGCTGGCGGTCACGGCCAGTTCGATGGCGTCGCCGGTCTTGGCGGTGAAAGGCAGGGCCAGGGTCACATTGCGCTGGTTGATCAATGCGCGGTAGGTGCCGTTGGGCATCACCGATTGAATTTCGGCCAACAAGCGCTGCCCGACAAATAGTCCGGACAGCTTGTCGGTGATTTCCTGCGTGCTCGGCGTCGGCCGTAGCGCCGGTTCGCCTGAACCTTGCAGGCGGGTGCCGCCGTTATCGGCGTTGACGAACATTTAGCCCAGGCGCAACAGAACCCGCAGTTCACCAAGCCGTGATTCGACGCAAGGGCCGATCGCGGCGTCCAGTCGCAGACAATCTTGTAGCAGGGTTTGCGCCTGCGCGCGCTCATTGACGGACAGGGAAGCGAGCCATTTTTCCGGTAAAGCGGCGGTCAGGCTGTCGCGTTCGCTCTGTTGGCTGACCAGCGTCGCCCAATCCTCGGCGGTCGCGGTCATCACCATCGCTTCCGAAAGCGACACCAGCCGTTCCAGGGTGGCTAGCGACGTGTTCATGCCGCCGCCTCGACGACGGCGTTCGGGGCGATTTCCCGCCATGCGCCGTGGATTTCCTCGAGCAACCGGGAGACCTCATCCAAAGCCTGCAGATCATTATTCAGATTGGCTTTGAGCAGGCGTAACACCAGATAGTCGTACAAGGCATACAGTCGGTCGGCGATTTCACCGCCCTTTTCGAGGTCCAGGCTGACTTTGAGGCCATTGGTGATGATGTCGATCGCCTTCGAGATGGCTTCGCCCTTGGCGGCGACCCGCTGTTGCTGCAGTGCCAGACGGGCGTTACCGATCGCCGCCTGGGCACCGGCAAAAAGGAGCAGAATCAGCCGATGCGGGTCGGCAACCTCGATGGCGGCATCCACCCCGACCTTGCGATAGGCCGAGATTGCCTGACGTGCGTGGCCATACATGCGGAACTCCTAATTCTTGTTGATCGAAACCGTGGTATTGCTGAGGATGGCAAGCTGCTGGGTGAGGAAGGAACTGGTCTTGCTCATTCCAGAAATCAAGGTATCGAGGGTCGTAAATTGTTTCCGATAACGCGATTCGATGCCGCTCAATCGCTGAGCGAGGGCGTCCGACTGCTTTTCGAGCCCCTGGATCAAGGCATTCAAACCGTCGCTGCGCGCGGCGATCAGGCCGTTGCTGCCAACCATCCCGTCGGCAGTGGCTTTGAAGGCCTTGCCGTAGGCGGCGGCCAGGTTGGCGACGCCGGAAAGATCGTCGGTAATCGCTTTGCTGAGCTGCGAACTGTCCACCGCCAGCTTGCCATCCTTCTGGACACTGATCCCGATATCGCCAAGCGTTTTCAGCGTCGCACCAGTCAGCTCGGCCGGAACGCTGCCCAAGGCTTTGCGGAAACCGCTCTGCGCCGTCAGCAGTGTGCTGTCGCCGTTCAAGGTGCCGGCGGTTTTGGTGGCGGCGTCGTATCGGCCGAGATTGCCAGCGGTGCTGTAGAACTCGTTGACCGCCTTGACCAGCGCGTTGACTCCGGCCGTCAAGCTCGACGTATCCTTGTTGATCGTCAAGGAAGTGCTCAGCGATGTGGCGGGCGCCTCGGGGCCCTTCTGCAAGGTCAGGGTTACGCCGTCGATCGCACTGCTGACGGTATTGGTGGTGGAGGTGACGGCGATCCCGTTGATCTTGAGCGCCGCGCCTTGCGCAGCCTGCGTCTGGGTAAAGGAATCGACCAACGGATCGGGCGTGGCGTCCGGGTCATAGGCCAATCCGGCAACACCAGACAGCTTGATGAACTGGTTGCTGCCGGCGGTGGTGCTGGTCAGTAACAGTTGCTTGCCGGCGGTACCGTTGATGACCACCGCCGACACTCCGGCACTGGCACCGTTGATCGTGTCACGAATCGTTTCCACCGTGGCGCCATCGGCAATGACTATCTCGGTAGTTTTGTTCGGACTGCTGCCACCAGCGCTGTCGAGCGAAATAGTCAGCGTACCGCCAGTGGTCAGCTTTCCGTCCGCGGTAAATGGCGAGGTCCCGCCGGTAGCCGTGGCAATGCTGTGCTGCTTGGCCAGTTGGGTCACTTCCAGGGCATAGCTGCCGGCAACGGCGCTTGCAGTGGTCGTCACCGAGGCGATGCTGCTGTCGGTGACCGAAGCCCGGAATACCGAGAATTTTTGCGCGGCGGTGACGCCGCTCACCGGCACCAGGTTGGTCGCCGCGGTCTGGATGCTGGCAATGGCCCCTTGCAGAGAACCAAGCGCCGAAATTTTGGCCTGGAAATTGGCTTCCTGCTTGGCCATCGCCGTCAAAGGCCGCTTCTCCAGCGACATCAACTGGCTGACGATGCTGTTAACGTCGAGGTTCGAACCCAGGCCTGGTGATGAAATGCTCATCGGTTTCTCCTATTGCCAAGCGCGGGCGCCGCCAATGCGAAGCGCCCGGCTCAGGCGGTCTGCTTGAGGAACAGCCCCTTGATGCTATCCAGCGTCTTGGCGATGGCCAGCATTTCTTCCGATGGCACCTGGCGAATCACTTCCCGGGTCGATCGGTCGACAACCTTGACCACCATCTGGCCGGTATCATTATCAACACTGAACTCTAGATTATTGTTGATCGGCTGGACAAATTCGCGAACGACCTTGGTCGCCGCTTCCAGTTTCTGGCGGTCCACCGGCTGCTCGCTGGTCGCCGCTATCGTCGACGGCGTCTGATCCTTGGCCTGCACCGAGCTTTCTTCTGCCTTAGGGCGACTGATTTCTCGAACGAGGTTGCCGACAACCGGATTGGCCTGAGCCGGCAGGACAGCGCCGGCGGAGTGGATGTTCATGGCGAACTCCTTGTTGAAGTGGCCGCGGGGCACGGTTGCGTTTCCGCCGCCGCGCCCCCGAGTTTGCTACGTTGAACCCTTTGCCGCTTAACCCTTCAGCAGAGAGAGCACGCCTTGCGGCAACGAATTGGCTTGCGCCAGCATTGCCGTACCGGCCTGTTGCAAGATTTGAGCGCGGGTCATGTTGGCGGTTTCCGCGGCGAAGTCGGCATCGAGAATCCGGCTACGCGATGCCGAGAGGTTCTCCGAGGTGGTCGCCAAATTGCTGACCACGCTGTTGAACCGGTTTTGCACCGCACCGAGATTGGCCCGGCTGGAGTTGATGTTAGACAGCGCCGAGTCAATGATGCCGATGGCGTTTTGCGCGCCAGAGGCGGTCGTCACATCGACACTCGAAATACCAGCTCCGAACGTGGCCGTCGCCGCGGTATAAGCGGCCGTCAAGCCAGCGCGAGCGATATCCGAACCGCCGACGGTGATCCCGGCGCTGCCGGTGGAACTTAGCGTGATGTTGCCGCGAGTGATCGCCGTATTGGTCGACAAAGTCGCCGAGGCGCCAAGCTGGTTGGCGCTGAAACCGGTTCTGGTCGCCGTCGTCGCCTGGTTGGTCAGGCTGCCGCTGATAGTGATCGCCTGCCCGACAGCAGCCGACAAGGTGAGCACGCCCGCCGCCGCAGAGGCGGTGACGCCCGTCTTGCTGGTCAGCGCGTTGATCGCCGTCGCGATATTATCGCCCTGAGTGGTGATGGTGGTTCCGGCGGAAACTGCACCAATGTCGTAGCCGTTGATTGTCAAGTCACCGGCTGCCAGCGCCCCGACTGCAGCCGCGCCAGCCCCCACGATGTTGCCACCAGCACCGAGCGTCAGACCGGTAGCGGCGGTATCGGCGGCACCGCCACCAATCAGGCTGATGTTGCGGCCATCGGCGGCGGTCAGCGTCACCGCACCGGTCGAGGTGCTGAAAGTGGCCGTCACACCGCTCTGATTGGAAACGGCATTGAATGCGGCGGCGATGTTGGCGCCTTGCATGGTCGCATCCGCACCAGCGGCAATTGCTCCCAACTTGACGTTATTGACGTAGATGAAGTCGGTGGCGTTACCGGAAATCGCCACCGGAGCGGTGGCGGCGACACCGGCCAGCGTGGTCGCGGACACGGTGGCGGTCACACCGGTCTGTCCTGAGACCGCGTTGAACGCTGCCGCCTTGGAGATCGCGCTGTCGTTGCTGCCGGCAGCGGAAACACCGTCGCGGACACTCGGGCCAATGCCGTAACCGTTGATGGTGATGCCGCCAGCACCGATCGAGCCGGTGGCCACCGCGCCCGAGGTACTCGTCGTGTAGGACGAGGTGGTCCCGACGCCGAGGGCATCGGCCTTGGCACTGGCGATCGAATTGACGGTAATCGTCTGCCCGGCGTTGGCGCCGATCTGGAACGCTTGCGCATTGAAGGTGCCGTCGAGCAGCTTGACGCCGTTGAAGGCGGTCTGGTTGGCGACGGTATTGATCTGCTGCACCAATTGCTCGACTTCCTGCTGCAGTGCCGCACGGTCGGTGGCGGTGTTGGTGGCGTTCGACGCCTGAACGGCCAGCGTACGCATCCGTTGCAGTGATTCGGTGACGCTCTGCAGACCGCCTTCCGCCGTCTGCGCCAGCGAGATACCGTCATTGGCGTTGCGCGAGGCCTGGTCGAGACCGTTGATCTGCGAGGTCATTCGTGCCGAAATCGCCAGGCCGGCGGCGTCGTCCTTGGCGCTGTTGATCCGCAAGCCCGACGACAGGCGCTGCAGCGAGGTTTGCAGGGACATCTGCGAAGAATTCAGACTGCGTTGCGAATTCAGCGAAGATACGTTGGTATTGATGACTTGCGGCATTTTGCTCTCCTGACACGATCAAATTGACTTGGGGTTCCGGTGGCTTCCTTGACTGCCTGTCCACTCTCTTTGTGGCGATAATCTCGCTTACACATTTCCTACGACGGGCGGCTGACAAACTTTAGTGATCCTCATCAGCCCGCCGCACAAATCTTTTATCGACGCTCCGCCAGCAAAGTTGAGACGTTTTCGGCGGCTCGGAAAAAAATCTGTCCTTCTGAGTGATGACCTGCACAACGCCAATCATCGACCCGGATCTACGCTGATATCATCCGCGCATTCGCGCAACAGGCCTCCCTTCGATGCCGCTACGACAGCTGGAACTCTTTATTCAGCAAATCGGCAGGGCGGTTATAATGGTCGGTTTGCAGTTGTGGTGAACGGTTTGGGTGACTATGCGAATCCTGCTCTGTAACGACGACGGTTATTTCGCGCCGGGTATCGATCATCTGGCACGCGCACTGTCCACGTTGGCGGAAATCACGGTGGTCGCGCCGGAGCGTGACCGCAGCGGCGCCAGCAACTCACTGACTCTCGATCGGCCACTGTCGCTGAAACGGGCCGCCAACGGCTTTTATTACGTCAATGGCACCCCGACCGACTGCGTCCATCTAGCGGTCACCGGCATGCTCGACGCCTTGCCCGACATGGTCGTTTCGGGAATCAACATGGGCGCCAACATGGGTGACGACACCATTTATTCAGGAACCGTTGCCGCGGCGACCGAGGGATTTCTGCTCGGAGTGCCCTCGATCGCCGTGTCGCTGTGCACCCGACAAGGCGAGCATTTCGCTACGGCGGCGCGGGTGGCCATTGAATTGGTCGGCATGTTGCAGAAACGAAGACCAGTGACGCCGATGCTGCTCAACGTCAATGTTCCCGATGTTCCCTACGACCAGTTGCGAGGTTTTGTCGTCACCCGCCTCGGCAAACGCCATAAAGCGGAACCGGTGGTGCGCATGCTGTCACCGCGCAACGAGACGTTTTTCTGGATCGGCGCCGCCGGCGAAGCCGAGGACGCAGGTGAAGGCACCGATTTTCATGCCGTGCAACAGCAGCAAGTGTCAGTCACCCCATTGCAGATCGATTTGACGCACAACGAACAACTGGGCATGGTGCGCGAATGGCTACGGCAATGAATGCGCTCCCATGAATGTGCGCTCCTTTTCCGGCATCGGCATGACTTCGCCGCGCGCGCGCGGACGGATGATCGACCGCTTGCGCGAACAGGGCATCATTGATGAACGGGTGCTGGACGCCATCGCCGCGGTACCCCGGCACGTTTTCGTCGATGAAGCACTGGCTTCACGCGCTTATGAGGATACCGCCTTGCCGCTCGGTTTCGCTCAGACTATCTCGCAGCCTTACGTGGTGGCGCGGATGATCGAAGTGCTGCATGCCGGGCGCGCGCTCGGTAAAACCCTCGAGATCGGCGCCGGCTGTGGCTACCAGGCCGCGGTCCTGGCGCAATTGACCGATCAGGTGTTCGCCGTCGAACGGATTGCGCCGCTGCTCGACAAGGCCAGGACGAACCTGCGAACGATCAAGGAAGGCAACGTTCGCTTGCAACACAGCGACGGCCAGCTCGGTCTGCCGCAAGCCGCCCCGTTCGATACGATCATCGTTGCGGCGGCAGCGGCCCGCGTGCCGCCGGCACTTTTGCACCAACTCGCCATTGGTGGCAGAATGGTTTTGCCATTGGGAACAGCGACACAGCACTTGGTGCTGATCGAACATCGTGCCGAAGGTTTCGTCGAAACGCGGCTTGATGCCGTTCGTTTTGTGCCGTTACTCTCCGGAGTCTCATGAAACATCTTATTTCTTCGACAGTTCAACGTCTGGCGGTTACCCTGGCGGGGGCGCTGATTCTGGCGGGCTGGGCCAGTCAGCCCCCGTCACCGGTCGACCGCAGCGGAACCTCAAGCGCCGGCGCGCCGGCGATCAAGGATGGCTACACCGTCAAAAAAGGCGATACGCTCTACTCGATCGCCCTCGATCATGGTCAGGATTACCGGGATTTGATCAACTGGAACAATATCGAAAATCCCAACCGGATTCTGGTCGGTCAGGTCCTGCGCGTTCGTCCCCCCGGCGCGGCGACCAGCGCGGGCCCGGTGGTGGTCAAGCCTATCACTAGCAGCACGGTCGAACAGAAACCGCTCGGCGCTACTACGGGCGAGTCGTTGAAACGCGAACCGAAAGCCGGCAAGGAGCCTTATTCCGAGCAGGCGCTGGCCCGGGCCCAGCAAAAGCCGGTCGAACCAGTGATCGTCGTTGCCAAACCAGCGACGAAAGCCGAACCGAAGAACGAAGGCAAGTCCGAAGCCAAAGCGGAAGCCGCCGGCGACGACAAAACCGCCGAGGGGTCCAGCACCGAGGAAGTCTCCTGGAGTTGGCCGGCCAGCGGCAAACTGATCGGCACTTTCAGCGAAAGCGGCAACAAAGGCGTCGACATCGCTGGGCGGGCAGGCGAAGCGATTCTAGCGGCCAGTAGCGGCAAGGTCGTTTATAGTGGCAGCGGTTTACGCGGCTATGGCAAACTAGTGATCGTCAAACACAACAACAACTTCCTCACCGCCTACGCGCACAACCAGAATATCCTGGTCAAGGAGGGTCAGATGGTCAACAAAGGGCAGAAAATTGCCGAAATGGGCAACACCGATGCTGATCAGGTGAAGCTCCATTTCGAAGTCCGCCGGCAAGGAAAGCCGGTCGATCCGCTTAAATTCCTTCCGCAACGGTAAACCATGGCAAGCGCTTTCGAAACTGAGCACGGCTCGCTGGACGGCGCGGACGACGATTCGGATTTCCCGCTCGACGAACCGGAACTCGAAGGTGACGGCGAGGAGGCTGCCGCCACGCCTGAAGCCGAGTTGCTCAATGATGTCACCCAGTATTATCTGAACGAGATAGGCGCCAAGCCCTTGTTCTCGGCCAGCGAGGAGGCCGCCTGGGCGCGTCGGGCTCGATCCGGAGAATTTCTCGCCCGGCAAAAAATGATCGAGCACAATCTGCGCCTGGTGGTCAACATCGCCAAGCACTACCTCAATCGCGGCATTCCGCTGCTCGATCTCATTGAGGAAGGCAATCTTGGACTGATCCACGCCATCGAAAAATATGACCCCGAACGTGGTTTCCGCTTCTCGACCTATGCCACCTGGTGGATCAGGCAAGGAATCGAGCGAGCGATCATGAACCAGTCACGGACCATTCGCCTGCCGGTTCATGTGGTCAAGGAGATCAACCTCGTGCTGCGCGCCGTCCGTCACCTGGAATCGACCAATGGTCGCGAGGTGTGCGTCGAACAGGTTGCCAATCTGATCGACCGTCCGGTCGAAGAAGTCCGGCGGATGATGAGCTTGAACGAACGGATCACGTCGATCGATGCGCCGCTGCAAGTCGACCCGACACGAACGATCGCTGATGTACTGGCCGACGAGGACCTTCCGGATCCCGACGAACGGCTGCAGGCGACCGAAATCGACATTCTGCTCAAGAAGTGGGTCGGACAACTGGCTGAAAAGCAGCAGCAGGTCCTGCAGCGTCGCTATGGCCTCGAAGGCGCCGAAGCCAGCACGCTCGAGGAAATCGCCACCGATCTCAACCTGACTCGTGAACGTGTTCGCCAAATCCAAATCGAAGCACTCGATCAACTTCGCCGGATCATTCGCCGCGGCGGCGTGACTCGGGAGCACTTGTTCTAGCGCGCCGAGGACACCATCGCTCGCCGTTCACGCAGCGCCTCGGCGAGTTGAAAGACCGACATCGCATAAAAGCTTGAGCGGTTGTAGCGGGTAATGACGTAATAATTGTCGAAACCCAGCCAGTACTCGGCTGGCGTCTCCGGTGAGACCAGATCGATCAATGCCGCCGGCCGTTCCGGGTCGGCGCTGGCCACCACGCCACGCGCCGCCAGTTCCTGGACGGTCAACTCCGGTTTGATGCCCATCGCCAGCAGCGCCGCCGGATCGCCCTGAACTTGCGCGGGAACGGCCACCGGTGCACCCTTCTGCCAACCATGTTGCTGGAGAAAGCGGGCGACACTGCCAATGGCATCGACCGTGCTGTTACGCAAATCGATGCGATCATCGCCGTCGAAATCGACGGCAAAACGACGTTGACTACCGGGCATGAACTGCGGAATGCCAATCGCCCCGGCATAAGAACCCTTCACCGCCAGTGGACTGATGCCATTTTCACGGGCCAGCAGCAGGAATTGCTCGAGTTCGTCCCGAAAAAATTCGGCGCGCGGCGGATAGTTGAAAGCCAGCGAGGCCAACGCTTCAAGCACGCCGAAACTGCCCATGTTCTGGCCGTACTCGGTTTCGACGCCAATGATCGCCACGATTACCGCCGCTGGGACACCGTAGATCTGTTCGGCTCGCTTCAAGCTGCTCTCGTTTTGCGTCCAGAAGCGTTGGCCGCCGGCGATGCGCTGGCTGGTGACGAAACGTTGGCGATAGCGGTACCACGAACGCTGCATTTCTGGAACCGCTGGTGGGCGGATAGCGCGCAGGACCACTCCGTTCGGACGGATGGCGGCAAATTGTTTCGTCAAATGTTCGACATCGAAACCATGCCGCTCATGCATGTCACGAATGAACGCCTGCACGGCCGGCTGCTGGCTGAAAACCTGACCGCTTTGGCCGTGGCTCATCAGCGGGAACAGGCTGGCCAACAGACCGGCAAGCCACATCACGGAAAAAATTTTCACAATTCGCATCTCCGTCGCGGCGGCAGGCGCTGCCGACATTGTTGTAATCGTCGCAATTCATCGTCGACCTGCCGGCCGTAACGCAAGGTCGCATAGTAACCCGCCGCCTCCCGAGTCACGGTCGCCAACGCGGGTTGTTCACCGGCAACGCGTTCGGCGAAGGCCAGCGGCCCCTCCCATTCGCTTCGTCGCACGCCGCGACGTTGCAATTCGTTGCAGAATCGCCGCCAGGCGCGCTGAGCTGGATCGGGTCGTTGCGTGGCTGGTCGAGTCAACCAGGCAACAACCCCCAATACCACCACACAAAGCACCGCCAAGGCACCGCTCATTGCGCGCCAGTCGGCGTCCGGCCAGCCTAGCCTGGAGAGCACTTCCCGCTGACGCTGAGGATTGTAACCGAGCACCCACAGGTTCCACGTGCTGTTCGCGGCCTCCCAACGGTTACGCCAATCGCGCAACCAATCGGTGTCGATGCGAACCAGCACGGGCAGCGGTTCAGCCGCCGGCAGCGCGGCGACGATTCCCTGCTCGACACGGGACGGCGCAACCGCGGCGGTCGGGTCGATACGCAACCAGCCTTGACCCTCGATCCAGACTTCCGCCCAGGCGTGCGCATCGGATTGGCGGACGGTCAAATAGCCGTCGACCGGATTGATTTCGCCGCCCTGGTAGCCGGCAACCACCCGCGAGGGCACTCCAGCGGCCCGCATCAGAAAAACGAAGGCTGAGGCATAATGTTCGCAAAATCCCTGACGGGTGTCGAACAGGAACTGGTCGATACCATCGCCACCCAGCAGCGGTGGCTGCAACGTATAGCGGAAATTCTCCTGACGAAACAAGGCCAGTGCCGCTTCGACGATTTTTCCTGGTGAGCGGGAACGCCATTCCGCGGCCAAGGCCCGTGTCCGCGGGTTGACCGTCGGCGGCAAGACCAGGGACTCGTCAAGTATTGCTGGTGTTTCGACGCGATTGACGCGGAAATTGGTCGTCGACACGAAAGAAAAGCGATTGCGCAACCGTACCGGGTCGGTGGCCAGCACTTCCAGGGTCGGCATCAGGCGACTGGCCACGGGCAGCACGGTCGGCAAGTCCAAGGCCAGCAACCAGCGCTGATTGTGTGCTTCGAGCAGCGTGCTGTACGCGTATGTTTTGCCGTAGCTTTCGATCTGCGGTGGCTGGTCGGTCACCGTACTCGGCCGCGCATGGGCGCGCCAGGTCTGTCCGTCGAAACTGTCGAATACCGGCCCGCGCCAGTAAAGATCGGCCTGCTGCGGCCGGTCATCGGCAAAATGACTACGAAAAGCGATCGCCCCGGACTGGATCAAACGGCTGATCGAGCCAGGCGCCAGATGATCGGCCAGTCCGCTGACACCGGTATAGGCATCTTGCGGCAGGCCCCACAACGGGCCGGTAACGCGTGGAAACAGCAGGTAAAGAATCAGCATCAACGGCATGGCCTGCGCCAGCATCCAGCCGGCCTGACGAACGAGACTCAACGGCGGCTGCCCCCCGCCATACAGGCGTAGCAGCGTCGCGGTCAAGCAGGTGACCATCGTCAACAGCCACAAGCCGGTGACGACACTTTGTGAATAGAAGTAATGTGTCAGCAGCAGAAAATAGCCGAGGATCACCACCACAACCGCGTCGCGACGTGAGGCCATCTCGAGCAGTTTGAGGGCCATGAAAACGACCAGCAAGGCGACGCCGGCGTCTTTGCCGAACAAGGTGCGGAATTGCCAGGTAATGGCGGCGAGACTGCCAACAACCAGCAGCACCAGCCAGCCCCGGCGTGGCAGCGACCGTCGTCGCTGCCACAACCAGCCTCGCCAAACCAGAATCACTCCGACCAGGAACGTCAACCACCCGGGCAAATGCGCCATATGCGGCGCGACCGTACCTAGTGCGGCGGCCAACAACCATGGAATGGCTTCATGTTCGATTGCAACAGGCGCTGGACGCTTCATGCCGTACGCCCGAACAAGGCCAGCGCCCGCAGGCAGGCGGCACGATGCGCCGGACCTCGTGCCGGCGATAGGCGCAGAGTCGGCAATTCCAGTCCGTAGCGCGCGTGTTGCCGTTCAGCGGCGAGAACCCAACCGGCCAGGATCGACAAACGATCCTCATCATCGGCTGCAGTGGTCAGCGACCAGCGCAACCAAAGCTCCTCCGTTCCACCACCAGCGAATTGCTTCACCAGCAGCGGCTGTTCTTCAGCACGACGTGCGACCGCTTTCCAGGCGATATGCCGGGTCGGGTCACTGTCCTGACGTTGTCGCAAACCGGCGAAATCGTCCTGCCCCACGTCACCCCGATGTTGTTCGACGAGTCCTGACACCGACGACGGTGGCAACGGCAAATGGATCGGCTTCGGATAGACCAAGCAGGACCAGACTGGAAACGGATAACTCCAGGCGCGAAACAGCCCCAGCGGATAACGGGTGGCCAGCGTAATCCGCCCAGGTTCGAGCAAGCCGCGATGTTGCGTCGCACAAGGAACGAGCACCGACACCTGCTCAACTGGCGGCACATCGACGATGACGGTCGCCTGACCGGCAAAAGCCAGCTCGACCGCCCGACGGGACCGACGGCCGCGGTTGTTAATCTGCAGCGAAAAACGCGCCGGGTCACCTGCGAATACCGGCTCGGCCCGCCCCGGGGTCATCTGCAGGGCAAACAGATTGCCAAAGGTATGAATCATCGCCACCAGCCCGATCCCAACGAGCAGGAATACCAACGCATGTCCCAGGCCAAGGTTGTAGTTGATCGCGCCGATCAGCATCACCGCCAGCGCGACAGCAAACAGCAAGCCGGCGGCGGTTGGCAAGATGAAAATCCGTCGTTGCTTAAGAACAATGGGAATTTGCCGGTCGGGCACCCGCCGGAATAGCCAGCGCTGTAAGGCAGGTGGTGACATCAAGAAAGCGCAACAGAACGGATCAGCGTCGCGATGTCGTCTTCATCAGCCGGTTCGCCGTTGACCCGGCGCAGCCGATGACGGGCAACCGACGGCAGCACCGCTTGCACATCCTCGGGCAAAACCATCGGCCTACCGTCGGCAAACGCCCAAGCGCGCGCGGCCGCCAACAGCGCCAGGGCGGCGCGCGGACTCAGGCCATGAATGAATCGCGAGTCTTGACGACTTCCTTCGATCAGCAATTGCAGATAATCGAACAGCGCCGGCGCGACATGGATTTCCCGGACCGCTTGTTGCAACAATTTAAACCTTTCCGCCGACAAGCCAGGCTGCAGCGTCGGCAGTTGCTCCCGACGCCCCCCACTTTCGAGCAGCGTCCGTTCGGCGGCGCGATCCGGGTAGCCGAGTTCGATACGCAACAAGAAACGGTCCAGTTGTGATTCGGGCAGCGGAAACGTACCGATCTGATTGGTCGGGTTCTGGGTGGCGATGACGAAAAACGGTTCCGGCAAGGGCCGGGTTTCGCCTTCGATGGTCACCTGCCCTTCCTCCATCGCCTCGAGCAGTGCACTCTGGGTTTTCGGCGTGGCGCGATTGATTTCGTCGGCCAGCAGCAGCTCCGAGAACACCGGCCCGGCAAGAAAGCGAAACGTTCCTTGCGCGCGATCGAAGATCGACACGCCGAGAATATCCGCCGGCAACATGTCGCTGGTGAACTGGATCCGCGCAAAACGGAATCCCAGAAGGCGCGCCAGGGTATGCGCCAATGTCGTTTTACCGACCCCCGGCAAATCTTCGATCAACAAATGGCCTCCCGCCAGCAAACAGCAAACAGCGAGACGCACTTCCCGTTCTTTGCCCAAAATGATGCGGTTGGCGGTGGCAAGCAGATCGGCGATCGGCGAAGGGTTAATCATACGGCGCATGGTCGATGGCTTGTCGTGTTAACGTAATTAGGATGATAATAAACCATCAACAAATAACTCGATTCCGCGCCGATCCTTCAGATAGCCAGGAACGGTCCACAGCAGAAAGGCACCCGTGACCACCACTGCATTCATCACCCATCGCGAATGCCAATTGCATGACATGGGATCCTACCATCCGGAATCGCCGGATCGACTGACCGCGATCAGCGATCATATGATTGCGCAAGGTCTCGATTCCTATTTTGTCTATTACGACGCGCCGCTGGCCACCTTTCAACAACTCAATCGGGTTCATACCGCGGCTCACCTCGAACGACTGAAACGCGCCGCACCCGATCTGGGAATCGTGCATCTCGATCCGGATACGGCGATGAACCGCCATACTTGGCATGCGGCGTTGCGGGCAGCGGGAGCCGGCGTCAAGGCGGTCGATCTGGTCATGAATGGCGAGGTCGAAAACGCTTTCTGCGCGGTCCGTCCACCGGGACATCATGCCGAGCGTGAAGCGGCGATGGGTTTCTGCTTTTTCAACAATATCGCCGTCGCCGCGGCGCATGCCCTGGACGCGTACGGGTTGAGAAGGGTGGCGATCGTCGATTTTGACGTCCATCATGGCAATGGGACTGAAGATTGTTTCAAGAACAACCCACATGTGTTGATGGTCAGCACTTTTCAGCATCCGTTCTACCCGTATTCCGGTACGGAGGACCCGGCAGAAAACATGCTCAACGTGCCGCTGTGTCGCGGGTGCGACGGCGATGAATTTCGTCGGGTGGTCACCGATTTATGGTTGCCGCGTTTGCGCGAGTTCCAGCCGCAAATGATCTTCATCTCGGCCGGTTTCGATGCCCACTACGAGGACGAGATGGGCGGTTTGAAATTGCTCGAAAGAGACTATATCTGGGTGACCGAGCAACTGAAATCGATCGCCGACGAAAGCGCGCAAGGACGCATCGTCTCGATGCTCGAAGGCGGCTACGCCCTCTCGGCGCTGGCGCGCAGTGTCTCAGGGCATATCCGGGTACTGGCGCACATCTGAGACCTGACCTCGCTTCCTTCCCTCACTCCACAGGCCGAGTAAATCACCCAGGCGCGATTGCGTTGGCCATGGCAGCCTCCTTCAGTTAGAATCAGTCGTTTGATTATTCAACGGTCGACTCGTTCGACCGACTCCCGGACACTTACCACCATGATTACCGGATCAATCGTCGCGATTGTCACCCCGATGCATGAAGATGGCAGTCTCGACCTGCCAGCCTTGCGTCGGCTGATCGATTTTCACGTCACGGAAGGCACCGATGCGATCGTCATCGTCGGCACCACTGGCGAATCGCCAACCGTCACGGTCGAGGAACATTGTCAACTGATCCGCGTCGCCGTCGAGCAGGCGGCGGGGCGAATTCCGGTGATCGCCGGCACAGGCGGCAATTCCACCGCCGAAGCGATCGAGTTGACCCACTACGCCCACCAGGCCGGCGCCGATGCCGCGCTGTCGGTTGTCCCGTATTACAACAAACCGACCCAGGAAGGTCTTTACCGGCATTTTCGGACCATCGCCGAAGCGGTGGACATGCCAGTGATTTTGTACAACGTTCCCGGTCGCACAGTCGCTGACCTGGGAAACGAAACCACTTTGCGTCTGGCGGAGATTGACAATATCGTCGGTATCAAGGACGCCACCGGCAATATGGACCGCGGTGCCGAGCTGATCGTTCGCGCACCCACCGGCTTCGCGGTGTATAGCGGCGACGATGCCAGCGCCTGCGCCTTGATGCTGCTCGGCTCTCAAGGCAACATCTCGGTCGTCGCCAACATTGCGCCGCGACCGATGCATGACCTCTGCGCCGCCGCACGGGCCGGCAACGTCGCCAAGGCGCGAGAAATCAATGCACGGCTCATCGGGCTGTATCGACAACTGTTTTGTGAAGCGAACCCGATCCCCGTTAAGTGGGCCTGCCAGCAGTTGGGCCTGATCGGTGCCGGCATTCGCTCGCCACTGACCTCTTTATCGCCGGAATGTCATGAGCGTGTCCGCGCCGCCATGCACCAAGCCGGCCTGCTTACCTAGTTCCAGGATGACCCGCCGATGAATTTTGTCGTTTCCCGTTTCGGCGTCGCCACGCTGGCCGTGTTGCTGACCGCCTGCACAGGCTCGTTGCTCGAAAGTAAACGGATCGATTACAAATCTGCCAGCAGCAATCGGGTACCAACTCTCGAGATCCCACCCGATCTGACTTCACCGACGCGAGACGACCGCTATGCCGTTCCCGACACCGGTGGCAAAGGGACGGCGACCTTCTCGTCCTATGCCGCCGAACGTTCGCCCGAGAGCAAGACGCAACAACGTAGCGAGGTATTGCCGGAAGTAGACCACGCCCACATCGAACGCGCCGGATCGCAACGCTGGTTGGTGGCGATGGGTACGCCGGACAAGCTCTGGCCAACAGTCAAGGAATTCTGGCAGGAAACCGGTTTTCTGATCAATCTCGAACTGCCCGACGCTGGGGTAATGGAAACCGATTGGGCGGAAAATCGTGCCAAAATTCCCCAGGATTTCCTTCGTAACGCCCTAGGCAAATTGATCGATACGCTGTACTCGACTCCCGAGCGCGATAAATTCCGTACCCGCCTCGAACCGGGCAGCACGCCTGGTACAACCGATATCTTCATCAGTCACCGCGGGATGTACGAGATTTACGTCACTGAAGCAAAGGATCAAACCAAGTGGCAACCGCGCCCCGCCGATCCGGAACTCGAAGCGGAAATGCTGCGCCGGCTGATGATCCGTCTTGGCAGCGAGGAAAAGCGCGCCGCCACCGCTGTCGAAACCGCGCGACAAAAACCGCTCGAAAAGGCACGCCTGATACGCGGAACCGATGGCGGAGCCGGCACACTCGAAGTCGACGAAGCTTTCGACCGCGCGTGGCGGCGCGTCGGTCTGGCGCTCGATCGAGTCGGCTTCACCGTCGAAGATCGCGACCGGACCCATGGTCTTTATTTTGTCCGCTATGTCGACCCGGAAGCGGACAACGATAAAAAGAACGACGGTTTCTTCTCCAAACTATTTTCTTTTGGTAGCAGCAACAAAACACCGCAAACGCAATACCGTGTTTACGTCAAGGATAGCGGTGATCAGGCGACGGTTCAGGTGCTGAGCGCCGAAGGCGGCGTCGACCAATCGGCAACCGCCAGGAAGATACTGGGTCTGCTCCACGATCAGTTGAAGTGATGCGTTTTGCCTCGCTGGGTAGCGGCAGTCAGGGCAATGCCCTGATTGTCGAAGCCGGTGACACGCGCGCGCTGCTCGATTGTGGCTTTTCAATCAGAACGTTAAGCACGCGACTCGCACGGCTCGGCTTGTTTCCCGAGCAGTTGACCGCCATTTTGGTCACTCATGAACACAGCGATCATCTGGCGGGGGTTTTTTCTCTGGCCCGCCGTTATGATCTGACGGTGTATCTGACCCACGGCACGCATGCCGCCGCGTTGCGTCAAACGACTCCCCGGCCACCCACTTTTTCCAGTTTGCGGATCATTGACGGGCAAAATCCTTTCGCCATCGGCAATCTCGAAATTCAACCGTATCCCGTACCGCATGACGCCCGGGAACCCGTCCAATATCGTTTTGGCGATGGACGACATCGTCTCGGGGTACTTACCGACACCGGGATCATTACCGCGCACATCGTCAATGTTCTACACTCTTGCGATGCATTGGTGCTCGAGTGTAACCATGATCGCGATTTATTGGCCCGATCCCGCTATCCGCAGACGTTGAAACAGCGAATCGGAGGACGCTACGGCCACTTGGCCAATGAACAAGCCGCCGACTTATTGCTACAGATCGATACCTCGCGACTGCAGCACTTGGTAGCCGCTCACCTGAGTCAAGAAAACAATCGCCCTGAACTGGCAGCGAGGTCGTTGGCGAATGCGATGGGCTGTAATGAACATTGGATTGAGATTGCTGATCAAGATACAGGGTTTGACTGGCGTCAGATCGGCTGAACAAATTGCGAATCCGCCACACATCGATCGTCGCCAAAGAAAAAGCCGGCGTAGGCCGGCTTTTTCAGTGCCAATCAAACGGGCTTACTTCTTGACTGCGTCCTTGGCGGCATCTGCAGCGCTATGAGCCGCCGCGGCCGCTTCCTTGGCCTTTTCAACAGCGGCTTCGGCAGCCGGCTTTGCCGCGTCAACGGCGGACTTGGCCGCATCGGCCGACGATTTGGCCGCGTCGGCCGCCGACTTGGCGGCATCGGCGGCGGCGGCGGCAGGAGCAGCGGCAGGAGCAGCAGCCGGAGCAGGTGCCGGAGCGGCAGCGGCGGGTGCGGGCGCCGGAGCGGCGGCCGGTTTGGGTTCTTCCTTCTTGCCACAAGCGGTAACGGCCAGCGCGACCAGCGCGGCAACGAGCAGGGAGTTCTTCATATGGGGTTTCCTTATCGACAATGAAATAAGTAGAACGAGCCTAAAGCTGATTAGGTTGACCGGCTAGCACGTCGATCAGCTGCGGATCTTATCACCGATTGTCCCTGTTTAACGCTAATGTACCTAGACATGCGCAGTATCCTTGCCTGTTGAATTGCCTGACGGCAACTCGAGACAAGTTGAATGAGCTACTCGCTGGCACCAGGTGTCCATGCCGGCGCCGTAGACCGGGACAGCAAGGGATCGAACCAACCCATCGCCAAAGCGATGACAATGGCACCAAGCAGCAACATGACCAGAAATGCCAATAGACCAAGTGCCACCTGATCGGTGAACACCCTCCGAGCCCAACCTCGCAATCCCAGATAATCCGCAACGGTCAGGTGACGCTTGGCCGCCGCCAGGGTAGCTTCATCCGCAGGGGCGATAAAACGCAATCCGCAATCATGGCAGCGATAGGGAGCCAGATTTTTAAAACGCAGGGCCGTCCCTTCCTGAGGACCCCGTCGCCGCGAACGGCGGATATTTGAGGAAAGACAATTGGGACATTCCATGGCTAAGGTCTAGCCTCCAATAATTACAGGCGTAACGTCTTGCTGATGACGCCAAGTATAAAAGTACATTATATTACTCTCAGACTATAGTTCGTCACTTAAAAACTTGCGTGCAAAACTTCGTCGCCAAGCAATGCCACTGTAAAGCCGGAACAAATAATTTGTCTGCCGGAAAGCGAATCGTCGAGATTTATCAGAAAAAACACTGGAACAGGAAATCAACGTTTTTTACACCGCCAGCAGCCAATGACTATGGTCGAACAATCACTGACAAGTCGCTTGCCGGACAACCGGCGATCAATGCCAAATGTGGCTACCGGTAACGACACATTTTTGCGGCGTTTGCTCGGCGAGCGGCAAGCGTGATTTGGCAGAGGTACGTCTGAGCGTTCTACCACTTTGAAATGCAAAAATTTTTTGATTGCATATTGTCCACCTATTTTCTGAACCTGCCAAATTTTGCGCGCATGGACTGACACCATCGTCTACTTTATCGGAGTGTTCGGCTGCTCAGAATTGCCAATGCTATAATCCGCCATGTTTTTTCATCGCGGACGGCAATGAAACTTATCGGCTCGCTAACCAGCCCTTACGTGCGCAAGGCTCGTATCGTCCTGGCTGAAAAAAGGATTGAATACCAATTCGAGGTCGATTCGCCCTGGATACCTGACAATCGAGTAGCTCAGGTCAATCCCCTAGGTAAAATTCCAGTGCTGGTACTCGACGACGGCCGTGTATTGTTTGATTCGCGGGTCATTGTCGAGTATCTGGACAATCTCGTCCCAGACAACACCTTGATCCCCAAACTAGACCGTGAACGCTTCGAGGTGAAACGTTGGGAAGCGGTCGCCGACGGCATTTGCGACGCAGCGGCGCTGATATTTCTGGAGAAGAAACGCCCTCTAGCGCAACAGGGAAACGATTGGATTGCCCGCCAGGAAGACAAGATCAACCGAGGTCTGGACTTCGTCGCCGATGCACTGGGTGACAACGCTTGGTGCGTGGGAGGGAATCTTTCATTGGCCGATCTCGCCGTCGGTTGCGCACTGGGCTATCTACTCTTCCGGTTCCCGCAAATCGAATGGCAACAAAAGCATGCCAAACTCGCCTGCCTCTACACTAAGCTGATGAGCCGCAGCGCGTTCATCGAAACCATTCCCCAAGGTTGAATGTCGAGGCACCACTAATCAGTGCTTGCCCTGCGCCGACTGCGGAGCAATTTTTTCGGTATCCAGCCCACCATCGCTACCCACTTCCAGGGCATCTGCTTTGCCATCTTCTTGCAACAGGGCTTCTTCTGATTTCCTGTTCAGCACGACAATGCTGATCCGTCGGTTGATCGAACTGAGCGGGTCGTTTTTGTCGAGCAGAACGGTCGAGGCCAAGCCGACCACGCGCAGGACTTTGGTCTCCTGCATCCCTCCGGCGATCAATTCACGTCGCGAGGCATTGGCTCGGTTGGCAGACAATTCCCAGTTCGAAAACCCCTTGTCGCCACCACCATATTGCGCGGCATCGGTGTGTCCGGCCAAGCTCAACTTGTTGGGAACGCTATTCAGCGCTTTCCCGATCTCGTGAAGGATGACTCGCGTATAGGGTTTGACTTCGGCACTGCTGGTATCGAACATGGGGCGGTTTTGCTCATCGACGATCTGGATTCGCAGACCCTCACTGGTAATATCAATCAATAACTGACTCTTGAACTGTTTCAGGGCTGGATTATTGTCGATCAGTTTCTCGATGCTCATTTTGAGTTCGTTGAGCATCGACTTTTCCCGCTCTTCAAAAGCCTTGCGTGCCGCTTCGGCGTTGGTTTCCTTGAGATTCAAATTTTTACTTTTAGCTTCGATGTCTCCTGATTTGACCTGCCCGGCCTGCCGTGTCAAGTCTTTGCCACCCCCCTTTAGAACACTCGAGCTGTCGCCAGTACCTGAGCCGCCCTGGGCGGCGATTTTCAGAGGATTGTTGAAATAGTCGGCAATTCCCTTCAAATCACCACTGGCGGTAGAACCCAACAGCCACATCAGAAGAAAAAAGGCCATCATTGCGGTTACGAAATCGGCGTAAGCGATCTTCCAGGCCCCGCCGTGGTGTCCGCCAGCCACTTTCTTGATCCGCTTGATGACAATCGGGCGAACGTCCTCAGTCACGGCTACCTCCGGTCAGGCGATGGCACATCGCTTATTTCCCCTTGCGACTCTTGAGCTCTTCCTCAAGCTCGCGGAAAGTTGGCCGCACTCCGGCAACCAGTGTCTTGCGCCCGAATTCAACCGCCACTTGCGGCGCATAACCAGACATCGAAGCCAGCAGAACCACTTTGATCACCTGATAAATTTTCGATCCTTCCTGCGCCTTCTGTTCGAGCAGGCTGGCGATCGGCGCGACAAAACCGTACGAAATCAGAATTCCCAGAAACGTACCCACCAGCGCGCCACCAATCATTTTGCCCAGCACGGCCGGCGGCTCGCCCACCGAACCCATGACGTTGACCACCCCCATCACCGCGACCACGATCCCAAATGCAGGTACCGCATCACCCACTTTGGCCATCACATGGCCAGGCGTTTCCGCTTCGTGATGATGTGTCTCGATCTCGATATCCATCAGGTTCTCGATTTCCATGGCGTTGAGATTCCCACCGACCATCATCCGCAGATAATCGGTAATGAACTCCATCACATGGTGATCTTGTGCCAACGAGGGATATTTACTGAAAATGGGGCTGTCGTGTGGGTTTTCGACGTCATTTTCGATCGACATCAAACCCTCCTTGCGCACTTTGGCCAGAACCTCGAAGAGCATGGCCAACAAGTCGACATACAGTGTCTTGGTGAACTTCGAGCCTTTAAAAATTCCCGGCAAAGCCCCGACGGTCGCCTTGATGATCTTGATGTCATTACCGGCGACAAAGCCGCCAATCGTCAAGCCGACGATCGCGATGTACTCCATCGGCACCCATAACGCAGCCAAACTTCCATGCACGGCGTAGGTTCCCAACGCCGCGCCGAGAATGATCACGTACCCTACGATCAGAAACATCCGGATCCCCTATGATGCTGCACTCGGTTGCCGTTTACCATGCACGGCAAAAATTGCTGATTTAATATTTTTACTCAACGCCACCAAGCGCTGTCACAGGCCGTTTTTCAACACTGACGACCGCGCACGAGCAACGGGTGCGCAACGACCGCCGCACGATTCCTTTAAACTTAGTGGATAAACGACAAATAGGCGAGAGTTCGAAGAATGAATTTCTGCAGCGCCTGCGGTAAACCGGTCAGTATGGCGATTCCAGTCGGTGACCATCTGCCACGACACATCTGCTCAAGTTGCGGGATGGTGCATTACCTCAATCCAAAACTGGTGGTCGGGTGCATCGCTGATTGGCAAGAACGCATCCTGCTCTGTCGACGATCGATCGAGCCACGATACGGTCTATGGACGCTTCCTGCCGGGTTCATGGAAAACGGCGAAACAACGTGTGAAGCCGCCCAGCGGGAAACTTCGGAAGAAGCCTGCGCCCGAGTTGAAATTGGCTCGTTGTTCGCTGTGGTGAATATCCCACACATCAGCCAGGTCCATCTTTTCTACCGAGCTCGATTGCTAGGCACTGATTTTGCCGCTGGTATCGAAACTTTGGAAACGGTACTGTTTGCCGAAGAAGACATTCCTTGGCAGTCGCTGGCCTTCCAGAGTGTGGCTTTTTGCCTGCAAGCCTATTTTGCCGACAGAAAAAAGGGAGTCTTCACCTTCCATGAACACGTTATACAGACGGCAAAGGCAATTGAACCGGGAAGCGTTTCCAACATTTTCACTTCGGGACAGCAGCCATGACCATAGACACCTATTTAGCAGCCTATTTTCATCAATTTACTGAACAACATCCTGTGAGATGGGCTGATGAGCAGGACAGATGGCTTGGCGTCGACTGAAGGCAACGACTTGGTCGATTGTTGATCGGCAGCATCAACCGGTCTGCCGAGCTTTTTTGCTATCGCTGCTGGCTCATATTCTGCTATTGGTTACGATTTATCCCATCTTGCCGATTCGACCCAGGGTAGATGGAAATCCATTGCAAGCAACGATAGTCTTCCGTAAAACAGAAGGTGTTACCAAAGGAAAGGAGAAGCTGGCGACGACCACGTTATACCAGCCTGATCGCTCTCCGAATGCTCGACGTCAGCGGTTGGCTGTCTCGGACGCAGTTGATAACGCCCCGGCGAATCGCCACAGGCAAAAAAATACTCCCCCTTCGCTCGACAGCACCTCGCGGCCGGCCGCCATGCCACGGGTGACTGAGGTCACCAAGAGTCTGTCGGTCTCGCCAGAGGAACATACGACACACACGGTCGATCCTGAGGATTTGAGACATTATCGGATAGCATTGGCGTTCCAAGCGCGACGTTCCAACAGCTATCCGGTGGCCGCACGACAGCAAGGCTGGCATGGACGGGTCGAAGTGACATCGACTTTCAGCAGCCACCTACTAACCGCGCAAAGCTTCGTCAGTCGCTCAAGCGGTTATCAGGTTCTAGACGAGCAGGCTTTGCGGATGATCGAGCAAGCATCGGCGGTCACTCCCTTGCCCGAAAGTTTACGAGGGCGTGATTTCCGACTGATCATCCCGATCGAATTCTCTCTCGATGACAGCCATTAGGAACTGCTCAACCGAGTGCACACTCAACCGCCCAGCCGCATCCTGTCCAAACCTCCGCGCCCGATCCACAGTCAAAGGCATTTGCCAATCATAAACATACCGGGAGAAGCTTCTTCGACCACAAATTGGTGAAACGGGAACGGCAACAACCAGGCAACCGCTGATTCACAGCTTATTTTCGATTCAACCGCTCTTCCTCCCGAATTTTTTTACTGAAGAACATCGAAAACCATATCGACATGACTATGACAAAGGCAATCACGAACAAGCTGAACAAACCATAATCGGTCGAAACCAATATTTCCCAGGCCATTTCATTTACCTTTCACTATCGACTGAATCACGACCGGTCGCCGGCACTTTGGCCGATCCCGCCACCAAGCGTTGCGAAGCCTGCCTGTCCGACTCCCAGTCACCCAATAAGCGCCACTGCTGCTGGTCATCCTCGATGACCAGATACCGACGCCCGTTGACAGGCGTCAGCTGTCCGCCGAATACCCCACCTCCTTCGGCTTTCAAGGTCACCAGTTGATCCAAACCCGATTGCGTCGGATGAGTCAAACGCAAAATCAGCCCATTCGGCAAGGAGTTCGTCGAGTTCGCATGGATATAAACGCGCAGCCGGTCGCCCTTTCCACTGACAACCAATTGCGCCTCAATACCCAATTCAGCGGCACGACGGTCACGCAACGTCCGCTGATTGACTTCCAGCCCTTGTTTATAGTAATCGTCGGCCACTAACCCGTCGTTGCTGATCACCGCGAGATAAGCCGTGTATAAACCGGCGACAATGACGACCAGTGGTCCGAGCATCAGCAGCCAAGGCCAGGGTTCACGGTACCAGGGCAAGGTGTCAGAGCGAGCTGGCCTGTTCATGGCAGGAAAAACGTCGCTTTTTCATGAGCGACGATCTGTTCGAAGTTTTCAGCATTCACAGCGAAAAAGATCGGGTTGGCACCTTTTGTACCGGCATCGGCATCGGCCCTCGCTGACAGAACGACCATTTTTGAAGACGCTGCCGGTATCTCGACAAGACTTTGGCCGACCAAGGAAATGCCTTTCAATCCGCCAACGGTAATGGTATAGCGATGATCGCGTTCGTCGGTATTCGAGATATGCAGGTTGAACACATTCTCGATCCGTCCATCATCCGCTTCACGAGACAAGATCGTACGATCTCGCAATACATCAACCTTCAATGGCACGCGGTGGGCAAGGCTCCAGCCGGCCGCGGCAATGACCAGCAATAGGATGAAGGCATATAGCAACGTGCGCGTGCGCAATAAATGCGCCATTATCTCTCGGAAAGTGTAATGCTTGGCGAGAGCGTTCTCCGTCGAATAGCGGATCAGGCCGCGCGGTGAACCCACTTTGTCCATCACCTGATCGCAGGCATCGATGCAGGCGGCACAGGCGATGCATTCGAGTTGCAGCCCGTTACGTATATCGATCCCCGTCGGACAAACCTGCACACAGATGCTGCAATCGATGCAATCGCCAAGTGGCGGACTGCTGGGCAGCGCGTTTTTCTTGCGCGAACCACGCGGTTCGCCACGCTCCGGATCGTAGGTGATGATCAGGGTATCCGGATCGAACATCACCCCCTGGAAACGCGCGTACGGGCACATATACTTGCAGACCTGCTCGCGCATAAATCCGGCCATCATGTACAAAAAACCGGCGTAAAACAGGATCCAGAAGGTTTCCCACGGTCCCAGGTCGAAATTGGCAATTTCAACAAGCAATTCCTTGATCGGTGTGAAGTAGCCGACGAAGGTGATCCCGGTCCACAAGGCAACCAGTAGCCACAAGATGTGTTTGCTCGCCTTCAAACGGAATTTCCGCACATTCATCGGCTGGGAATCGAGTTTGATCCGCGCCGGTCTTTCGCCTTCGATCTTACGTTCGATCCACATCAGTATTTCGGTATACACCGTTTGCGGACAGGCGTACCCGCAAAAAAGTCGTCCGCCGATAGCAGTGACCAAAAACAGGGAATACGCAGAAATCACCAGCAAAACAGCAAGATAAATAACATCCTGCGGCCAGAATACAAGACCAAAAATATAAAATTTGCGTTCGACGATATGGAACAAAACCGCTTGCCGTCCATTCCATTCGATCCAGCACAAGCCATAAAAAAGGGCCTGGGTGATGAGAACCATCGCCCAACGCCATGAATTGAAAGTGCCATTGACGGAACGGGCATAGACCGTCTTGTGCTTCTCATACAGCCCAACGACCTTGATCGGCACGGTTTTCGGGGGGCTGGCCTTGCTGCTGGCCACGTCAGTCATGATTACAACTCCTGTCTTTGGAGAAATTCACCGATTGCTAATATTAATACTTGCCGACAGGAAGAGTTTGACATGAATCAGCTGGGAGAAACTCGATCACCTCCCATGACCGAGAACTAAACAAGCGCCATGCATAGGCAGGTTGCGGCCGCTTATGAATTGATAAATGAAACACCAAAGAGCAAGGCGACGGGGAAAATCCGCTTCAAATGTCCAAATTGTCCATTGCAGTGGGCAATCACCGCCCGAAAGACCAAAAAGAAGCGGCTCGCGCCGCTTCTCGTGCTGCAATCACTTGCCAGTTGCACCCAGGCTCAATACATAGGCCGCCAAAACATGAACCTTGCCTTCACCCAGGAAGTCCTTCCAAGCCGGCATTTGATTGGTTCGACCTTTAGTGATCGTTTCGACTATGGCTTCCTTAGTACCGCCATACAGCCAAATCTTGTCAGTCAGATTCGGTGCGCCCATCGCCGCCATTCCTTTTGCGTCGGGGCCGTGACAACCTGAACAACCGACGCTGTTGAATGCTTCCTGACCTTTGGTGACGCGCACCGAATCGGCAGGCAAACCGGACAGCGAACGAACATAGTTGGCCAAATCCTGGATCGTTTCTGCACCGAGTTGCGCATGCGCCGGCATGGCGCCAATCCGACCGTTGCTGATCGTCTCGACGATTTGCGCCGGTTCCCCGCCCCATTGCCAATCGTTGTCGGCGAGATTCGGGAATCCTTTCGTGCCGCGTCCGTCAGCACCGTGGCACTGCATGCAATAGGTCAGATAAAGCCGCTTGCCGGTTTCCATCGCCTCCTTGTCTGCCGCCAATGCCTTGAGGTCGGTTTTCAGATACTTGTCATAAATAGGCTTGATTTTTTCATCAACCGCTTTGACTTCTTCGGCGTGCTTGCCAAAAGACGACCAGTTCAGCACGCCCTGATAACCG
>JAEUOJ010000165.1 GCA_016789495.1 Accumulibacter sp.
AGGCGATCAACTGCCACCACAACTACGTGGCACGCGAAACCCATTTCGGCGAAGCCTTGTTCATCACCCGCAAGGGCGCCATTTCGGCCCGCGCGGGCGAGCTGGGCATCATTCCCGGCAGCATGGGCGCGAAGTCCTACGTCGTACGCGGCCTGGGCAATGCGCAGTCCTTCTGTTCCTGCTCTCACGGCGCCGGGCGAAGGATGAGCCGCAGCGCCGCCAAGCGCCGTTTCAGCCGTTTTGATCTGGAAGCACAGACGGCAGGCATCGAGTGTCGCAAGGATGGCGGGGTAATCGATGAAATCCCCGGTGCCTACAAGAACATCGATCAGGTCATGGACGACCAGCGCGATCTGGTCGAAGTCGTCCATACCCTGAAACAGGTTCTTTGCGTGAAGGGGTAAGCGATGGCTGACCAGAAGATCACGCTCGTCATCCCACGCAGCAAACCGCGCAACCCGCTGCTGGTGCCCGGACTGACCCGGCGCGCCGGGCCGCATGGCTCGACGCGCAAGGCCATCCGGCAAAAGATGCGCCAGCGCACACAACAATTTCTGGCTGAGTTGCTGAACGGCGACAAGGCCGAATTCGAGATCGACTGAAGCACGCCCGCCCCTGCCGGGGCGGACATTCACCCGCTTTTTCCGAGGAGCAAACCATGAACCCGCTCACTGCCCGAGCTACCGCAATCGACCCGCCACCCTTCCCCCGAATTCAAGGAGTCCACCATGGACCGTCAAACGGTAGACGAGGTGCTCGCGTGCCTGGTCGGTGAACGCACCCTGTACCCCTACTATCGCGACCGCTACAGTATCGGCCTGTTACGCCATCTCGGCCGGCGGCAGGCGCTTCGCATCGCCGCACTGAAACAATCGCCCTATGCTCAGCTCCTGCACAAGCCACGCGTCAAGAACATCCTTGCCGACAGCGGCGGCAAGGAGATTGATGATATGCAGCTGGCCCGGCACGACTATGACGCCGACCAGACCGTCTTCGTCCTCACCCTGGGCACCTGGGGTAGCGAACTGAGGCGGGAAACCTGCCGGAAACAGACCTCGCGGCCCGGCTACAACCTGGTGTTGCAACTCAACTTTTGCCGCCGCCATGATCGATTTTTCCAGCGTCTTGGCTACACCGGTGACAGCTTCAATTACTGCGGCCATCCGGTTTCGGAACGGCGAAATACCCTGGCCTGGGCCCGAATTGATCTCGACTGGCAGACCGGCACCGCGCTGATCGAGGAAATCCAGTCCGACTGGATCCGGCGTGTCGCCTGGCTGAGCGAGCGCGTGGCCGGCCGCCTGAAATCCGGCCAGCAGCCGGCCGACGAAACCCGTTACTGCGGCCTGAAATGTTCGCTGCAGACGACCCAGGAGTACTGCCGCTTCGCGCTTGGGCGTTACTCCGCGATCTGGGCCGAAGCCATGCTCTGGGCGACGATTGCGTTCGTACGCGAGGAGCTCGGTTTGCAGCGGATCTACTACCACAGCGAAGAAAGCGGCCGACTGCTGAAGAACATCCGGGGTCACCTGCCGCCGCGATCCCTTTACACGGACCTGCCGCGCAAGTTCTGCTTCGTGCCGACCCCGGAAACACCGGAATTCCTTCTCCGGGAAAGCGGAGTCGGCAAAGCGATCAGACGGCGCAAGGGTTTGACCTTCTTTCAACTGACGTGATTTGCCACCCGGCGATCAGTACGAGGCGAGCGACGTTTCCGGTATCCGCAAGACGTCGGGGATGCCCGACAGCCTGGCCATTCCGCTCCACGCCCAGCTTGGCCGCCTGAAGCGCCTGGCGCTACCCTTGCTGGTCGCGCTGTTGGTCGGTTCCCTGAGCTCCGCCTTGTCTGCCGTTGCCTTTTCCCAGGTGAAAGGTGACGGCGCCGATCAAGGGTCGTCCGGCCGCGGCGGCCGAAATGGCGAAGGTAAATGGCTGCCCAGTATGGTGGAAGCGGCGACGCGAACGGCGCCGCCGTGGACGACGCGTCGTTGTTGTTTCGGCGTCAACGGAGCAGCAGGACACAATGGCACGCGCGCGATGGCTGGCATATCATCGCAGCTCACGATCCCGTCACCCGCCGAGCGAGTTTCCCGCTGGCCATGCCACGTGTCGCCGACATCGCCGAGATTGAGCAGATCTTCCTGAGCGCCACCGCCCAGGACTGCCGGCAATACCGCGAAGCCGTGCGAGACTTCGTGCAGGGCAACGAGCCAGCGGCGAAGATCTCTCTGCAGGAGGACTGGGCTGCGGGCGGCGAGTTTGTATCTGCGGTCTGCTGTGAGCGAGTCGGGAAATGCGATGCCTACATGGGTCTGTTTGGCCACCGTTACGGCTGGATCCCACCCGGTCTCACGAAATCGATCACGGAACTCGAGTTCCTCTGGGCGCTGGACCGCTGGCCGCAGCCGGTGCCGCCCATCTTCGTTCTGCTTCCGGAAAAGGGCAGCGAAGCCGACCAGAACTTGTCCGACTGGGCCAAGCCCCTGCTCGACAAGGAGTTCCCCGACGAACACGCGCGCGCCGAGGGAGTGCGTGCGCAACAGGAGTTCCTGGCGTCGGTCGTCACGTGGTTCGCGGACGGGCGCATCCTGGACTACTACCAGAACCAGTTGCAGTTGGTCGGCAAGGCGCTTTCGCGCATTCAGCACTGGAATAAGAAACTCCTCCGGCAAGCGTACGCGGGCCGAAAGAATCCGATCGGCGACATCCCCGGCGAGGAGTTGGGACGCATCGGCCGCGAAGCGCAGCAAAGAGCCTTGAGCGAGGCGCTCGAAGCCTTCCGCGAACGCCAGGGACAGCGGGCGATCGCCATACTCGTGCATGGCCCCGAGAACCACGGCCAGCGCGAGTTCGCCGAATTCCTCTCGCGTTGGGACGACGAGTGGGAGGGCGGCGAGGTCTATCCCGGACAGCCCGCCGACCCCGACAGTCTCCCTTCCTTAATCTGTTGGGCCTGCGGCGAGCTTCGCCAACCGGTGCTCTGCGCCGCCGGCATCGACGCGCTGGCCGAGGTTCTCGCGGCCCGCCTCAGCCGTAGCTCGCTGGTCTTCGTCCAGCGCAGCGCCGGGCGACAAGAGGACCGGCTGGCGGCATTCCAGAGCCAGTTCTGGCAGCCGCTGCTGACGGCGCTCGGCGGCCGCTCGCCGGGCGGCAAGGGGCGCCTGTACTGGTTCGTGATCGAGCACACGGAACTCCCGCCGGATCCGGGACCGGCGATCCGCAGCGACGCGCTCGGCGCCGAAGACGTTGATTATCAACAACTCCTCGCGCTGCCGGCGCTCGGCGAGATCAACACCCAGCAGGTGCAGCGCTGGCTCAAGGAACTCAAGAAGAGTGCTGGCATGGCGCTCGACGAAGACCGCCGCCGCGAGATCGCCAAGCACGCCACGCAGCCCGACGGCAAGCCGTCGAATGTCTACAATCGCCTGGTTCTCGATGGTTTCTGGGCCAGCGCCACCTGAGGTATACCCCGTGCCCGACGACAGTTCCGAAAAGACCTTCTCCGGTGACCAGTCCGGCTTCTACGTGGCCTCTTCACAGACGGCCGCCATCGTCAACCTGGCGATCCGGCTGGGGCGCCCGTTGCTCGTCGAAGGCGAAGCCGGTTGCGGCAAGACCCGCTTGGCGCACGCCGTTGCCAAGGAACTCGGCTTCGCCGATGGCCCGCTGGTCATCACCGTCAAGAGCACCAGCCAAGCCAAGGATCTGCTTTACCGCTTCGACGCGCTGCGCCGCCTGCAGGACGCCCAGAACCCGAAAAACCGGGACGCGGCCTGGGTCTATCCCTACATCACGCTCGAGCCGCTCGGCCACGCCATCCAGCAGGGCAGGCCCTGCGTCGTGCTGATCGACGAAGTGGACAAGGCCGACATCGACTTCCCGAATGACCTGCTCGACGTTCTCGACCGCTTCGAGTTCGACATCGAGGATCTGCCGCGCAACGAAAACGAACGCTGCGCCAAGACCAAGGGCTTTGGCCGGCACGTCACGGCGCCGGTCGATGGCGTCAAGCCGATCGTCATCATCACCAGCAACCGGGAAAAGCAGTTGCCCGAACCCTTCCTGCGCCGCTGCCTGTATGCCCAGCTCGATTTTCCCGAGGACACCGCTATTCTCGAAGAGATCGTCAGGAAAAACCTCGACGCGCGCGTCGACGCGGTCAGCGACGCCCTGATCGCCGGCGCGGTGAAAAACTTCTGCCAGGTCCGCGCGCGTGGCCGGGAACTCAACATGCAGAAGCTGCCGGCGACCAGCGAACTCGTCGACTGGGTCCGTGTTCTCCATTGGCAGCAGCGCCGTGCCGAGGACGTCTCACCCGACAGCCTCACGGAGACCGATCAGGCGGTGCTGTTCAAGCTGCGCCAGGACATCGAACGCTACCGCGCACGCACGGCCGATGAGGCCGACCAATGAGCGGCCAGCGCGCGTGAGCGAAAAGCACCGCCTGCCGCCGCCGCTCCTGGGGCTGTTTCGGGAACTGCTCGCCAATGGCGTGCCGGTGGGAACGCGCGACTATCTCGACGGCTTGCGGGCGCTGCGGCTCGGTTTTGGGCAGGGCGACCGGCAGGCCTTGCAGGCTCTCGCGCTGGCGCTGTGGGCTCGCTGCGACGAGGAGCGCCGCCTCATCACGCGCTGGTTCGACGGCCTGCCGCTTCCCGGGCAGGTGCTGCTCGACGCCGTCGACGACGCCCTGACGACGGGCGCGGCTGCCGGCGATGACGAAGTCGCCGGCGAAGGGCAAGCGAGCGCCGCGCCGACGCGCCGAAAACCTGACGGCTCAACGCCGCCGACCGGCGAACCCCGGCCAGTCGTTCCCCCGGTCGAGGCGCGGGCGCGCGTCTCCTTCGCCGGCACGCACGCCGGCGGCGGCCTGCCGGTGCCGCGCCTGCCGGTCGAGCCGGTGATCGGCGAGGATTACGTGCTGCACCCGCAGACGCTGGTCAGCCTGCGCGACATGGCCGTCCTCTGGCGGCGCTACCGCCGCAGCACGCGCCGCGGACCGCCCAGCGAACTGGACCTGGCGGCGACGATTCGTGAACGCTGCCGTCGCGGCGTGCTGGCGCAGCCTGTCTGTCGTCCGCGCCGCGCCAACAGCGCGCGCCTGCTGGTGCTCGCCGATACCAGCGCCAGCATGGACCCCTGGCGGCCCTTCCTGGCGACGCTGGCCGACTCGCTGCCGCTCGGTCGCCTGGCCAGCGCCGAGCTGCGCTATTTCACCAATCTGCCGCGCCGGCACCTTTTCGCCGACACCGATTTCGCTGACTCGCAGCCGTGTCGCGAGGTGCTTCGCCGCCATGCCGGCGCCGGCCTGCTCGTGCTCAGCGACGCCGGCAGCGCGCGCGGCTATCTGAACCGGCGGCGGGCGCTGCAGACCGCCGCCTTCCTCGCCGAAGCGGCCAGCCTGTTTCCGGCCATCGTCTGGCTCAACCCGATGCCGCGGACGCGCTGGGCCGGTACGACCGCCGCGCTGGTCGCCGCGGGCGCGAACGTCAGCATGCTGCCGCTCGATGCCGCGCACCTGTTGCGTGCCGTCGACATCCTGCGCGGCAACAAGTAGCGCGCCGCCATGCCTTACCCCGCCGCTCTCGGCCAACGCCCGCTCGAAGTCCGCGAAGCCTACGCCGCGCTCGAACAGTACGCCGCCGACTACGGGCGCGAAGCGCTGCTGCTCCTGATGCACGCGTCGGTCCCCGAGACGCTGCGCGCCGACCTGCTCGACCTGATCCGCGTGAACTTCCTGCCCGACCACCGCGCCGACCTCAGCCTCGATGCCGACGTCCTCTTCTCGCCGCTCGCCACCGGGCTGGGCCGTGGCTATTACCGCCTCGACGCGCAGGTGCGCTGGCACGGCCTGGCGCTGCTGCGCTCGCTGTACCGCGACGACGCGCGCCCGCGTGCGCGGCGCGTTGCCGAACTGCTTTGGCGCTACGTGCAGGCGATGGAGCGACGCGCCAGCCGCGCCGCCGACCTGCAACTCGCCGAATTCCTCGCCATCCAGCGCTGGGTCGCGCTCGCCTATCTCGAACCGGCGAACGCCGCACACGCCTTCGCCGACGCCCTGCGCCAGGCCGGCGAAGCGCCGGCGAGCGCGCTCCTGCGCCTCGGCGGGCTGACGTCGGCGATCGAGATGCCGCTCGCCAACGAGCAGGAACTGCTCGCCTACGCGAAGGCGATGGATGCGCTGGTCAGCGGCGACGACGAGCGCGCGCGAACCCTGGTGCAAGCGCTCGGCGATAACGAGATCCGGGTCGGTGACGTCGTGCTAAAGGCGCCGACGACGCTGTTGGCACGGCGCCAGCAGCAGGACGTAGCCAAAGGGGATGACGAGTCGTTGGCGAGGGCGCCGCGGCGCAAGGTCTGTCTGGTGCTGATTGGCGCCGGCAGGAAGGCGCTGCCGGACGGCCGGGCTCCCGATCTCGACCAGGTCTTCGCGATGATACGCACGGGCGTCACGGGCTTGGACATGGACTGTCTGCGGCTCGACGATGTTCGTTCCGCGGACGCTTCCGGGCGAGCGATCTACGAGCGCCTGCTCGACGCCGATCTGGTCGTTTGCGACTTGTCGCGTGACGACGATGCACTGGCTTACCTGCTCGGCGTCCGCTGGGCGCTGCGACCTTCGGGAACGCTGCTCGTCGCCGAGCAGACTTACCGCGGCAGCGTCGGCAACCTGACGCGGCGGCTGTTGCCTTACCAAGCGCAGGGCGACGGAATCGGCAGCGACGAGCGCGCGCGCTTCGCCGCCCGGCTGCGGGCCATCGTCGGCGAAGCCGACAACGACAGCCTGCGCAGCGACGTGTATGCCGACGGTTCGCTGAGTCCGCCCGAGCGTGTCGATTCCGGCGAACCCACGGAAGCGTCGGCAACGCCGGAGGAATCACGCCGCGCAGGCAGTCGCGGTCGCTGCCTCGTTCTGCAGGCTTTCGGAAGGAAGTCCGCTTTGAGTACGGGGCGGACCCTCTTGCTCGACGAGTCGTATCCGATCATCCGCGAGGCCGTCGACAGCGTCGGCCTCGAGTGCGTTCGCTTCGACGTTCTTGAGTCGGAAATCATCGGCGACCCGATGTTCCGCCTGCTTCAGGAAGCGGAACTGGTGATTGCCGACGTGTCGAGCAAAGTTGAAGACGTGTTGCTGGCCCTTGGCATCCGCTTCGGTCTGTGCTCGCGGCATACTCTTCTGATCGCCGCGCTGGGTTCGGTTCCGGTGCAGTTGGGCGCGTTGCGCGTCCTGCACTACCAGCCCATGGATAGGTCTCCTGGGGTCGAGAATGCCGCCGGATTCCGCGCCGAACTCGTCCACTCGATCAAGCAGGCGCTGACGACAAGAACAGTCGATAGCCCCGTCTACCTTGCTTTGCCGGGCCTGCGGCCGCCGCGCCGCTTGCCCGATCCGGTGAGCGAAGAAAGCGGCGTGCCCGTCAGCGAAGCGACGGTCGACACGCCCGAAAAGCCGCCTTGGGCGAGCGCCGTTGGCAGCGACGAGTACGGACGCTATGCCGAAATCACCATCGATGGCGTTCGCCAGCGCTTCCGCTGGATCGAGCCGGGAAGCTTTGAGATGGGTTCGCCGGCCAGTGAGCCGGGGTGTGGCTCTGACGAAGTGCAGCACACCGTGACGCTGAGCCGCGGCTTCTGGCTGGCGGACACGGCCTGCAGTCAGGCTTTTTGGCAGGCGGTAACGCGAAGCAATCCGAGCGATTTCAAGGAGGTTCCGCGCAACCCGGTCGAGAACGTCAGTTGGAACGATGCGCAGTCCTTCGTCGCCGAACTCAATCGTCACCTGCCTGGCCTGCAGGCGCGGCTGCCGAGCGAAGCCGAATGGGAGTACGCCTGCCGCGCCGGGACGACGACGCCGTTCTCGTTCGGTGGGAACATCTGGCCCGAACAGGTCAACTACGACGGCAACCGTCCCTACGCGAGCGGCAAGAAAGGGCGGTACCGCGCACGCACCGTTCCGGTCGGGTCGCTGCCGCCGAATGCCTGGGGCTTGTACGAGATGCACGGTAACGTCAGCGAATGGTGTGCCGACTGGTACGGTTCATACCCGATGGGAGCCCAAACTGATCCCCGAGGTCCGCAGACAGGCGTTTACCGCGTGTTGCGCGGCGGCTCGTGGTTCTACTACGGCAGGTACGTGCGTTCTGCCTACCGTAGCAGGTACGTGCCGGGCGAGCGCAGCGACGGCAGCGGGTTTCGGCTCGCCCTAGGTCCAGCAGGGCCGGCGGAGCCGGCCTGAGCAGGGAGTCTGGCCGTATGGCCGTCCGGGACGGACGGCTGTCGGCCAGACGGGGCAGCCCGCCGGAGGCGCTGAGGCAGCAGACGCGGTGCGGGGGTCAGGTCTTTCTTTTTTCCTCTTGGCGCCCTCATTCGCCGAGGCGCACTATCTTGCTCAGGGGGAAGCCGCTGGCTGCTCGCTTGCGGCCTGTGGTCTTGTTTCCGGTTCTGGCATGGCTGACCGCCTTTTCCCTGCCTAGGGTGCTTCTACCGTAAAGGGAAAGCGGAAAAATTTGGTTAAGCCTTCTGCCCGCGAAGGCCGGGCAGGGTTCAGTCCGAGCCGGGTTCGGACAGGTGGCTCTCCATGTCCATGCGCACATGCAGGACGCGGAGAACCTCATTGGAGCCGTCGTCAATCGTGCGGTAGAAAACAACATGGCGTTCGATGGCATATTTGCGGATGCCGGGCCTGATTTCGGGGCAGTCACGGCCTTTCAGGGGATTGGCTGCCAGTTGGTGAAAGCTGGTGTCCAGCAGACCGAGATAGCGGTTTCGTTGTTCGCGCCCCCATGCGTCGGCAGTGTAGCGCCCGATCGATTCCAAGTCGGTCAGGGCCGCATTGGTGAGGACGAAACCGGACATCAGGTGGCGCTTTCCGCGTCCAGTCTGTCAATCAGACCCTGCAGGGAATAGTGTTCGGCCCGACCGCTGTTCTCACCGTCGATCAAAGCCTGTCGCAGGGCGGCCAGCCGGGTTTCCTGCTCTTCCAGAATCCGCAACCCGGCCCGCAGCACTTCACTTGCGGAACCGAAACGCCCCTCTGCAACCTGCCGGGCGATGAACTGCTCGAAATGCGGGCCGAGCGTAACGCTGGTGTTCTTGTGCATGTGACCTCCTGAGGTGAGACCCCATCATATACCATCAAATATTATTTTTTGGTATATGAAATGGGTCAGCTATGCCCTGCCTCGGCAAGCAGGCGGCCCGTGGTGTTCAGGGCTCGCCAAAAAGAGCGTCAATGTCACGGGCGCTGTGCAAGATACGCTCGACGCGGACAGTGGTGTCACCGGCGCTGTAGGCGATGAGGTAACGACCGTAGGGCAGGATGCGAAGACCGGAAAGAAGTTCAGGGCGCAGCGCGCCGATGCCGGGATGATGGACAAGCCTCATGCAAGCCTCGCGTAACTCGCGGACAAAGCTGACCGCCCGCAGCGGATTATCCTGTGCGATGTAGTCGCCGATGTCTTCGAGGTCGCGCTCACTTTGCGGGGAGAAGTCCAGACGCATCAACGCCCGTCCCGCTCTCGCGCCATGTCGAGATATTTGGCCTCCAGCCGGTCGAAGACCTCCGCCGCCGGGCGACCGGGGCCGCTGTCAATCCCCTGCTGAATGTCCTGTCGGAGCTGAGCCAGCGTCGCGGCCCGCACTTGGTCTTCCCGCTCCATGAGGCGCAGGGCTTCGCGCACGACCTCACTGGCGGAGTTGTAGAGGCCAGATGAAACCTTGGTGCGCACCATCTCTTCAAGCTGGGGGGTCAAGTTGATGTTCATCTGCATGGACTGGCCTCGTGATGCGTGACGGTCATCCAGATGTAGCACGTTGCACCATCATAGTCAATCATTGACAACTTGCGCCGTCTTAGCCAGCAACCGGGCCACGGTCGAGGGATGTACCCGAAACAACCTGGCGGCGTCGGCCCCGGTCTTGCGGCCTGACTGCACTAGGTCGATAACCTCTTTCTGCTGCTGGGGAGAAAGCTTGGGACGGCGGCCCCCTACCCTGCCTTCCTGCCGGGCGGCCTCAAGCCCGGTGCGGGTGCGCTCGCGCAGCATGGCGCGCTCGAACTCGGCGAAGGAACCGACAATCTGCATCATCATCCGCCCGGCGGGGGTGGCGGTATCAATGGCCTCGGTCAGGCTCTGGAAATCGGCCCCTGCCCCCTTGAGCTTTTCGAGGATCAGGAGCAGGTCTTTGAGGGAACGGGACAGGCGGTCAAGCTTCCACACCACCAGCACGTCACCCTTGCGCAGGTGGTCGAACAGCCTATGCAGTTCCGGGCGATCCCAGCGCCCCCCGGAAGCCTTCTCCTGAAAGACCCTTTCACACCCGGCGGCCTCAAGCGCGCCGATCTGGAGTGCGGTGTCCTGCTCTTGGGTAGAAACGCGGGCGTAGCCGAAGCGCATGGTTGCATATTCCTGTTGCCATTCGGCGCAATAGTGCAATACCTTTTTGCAACGTGCAAGCTCTTGGGGACAAAGACAACTGGGGACAGACCACGGATATGCCTTGATTCTAGATGGGTCTCGGGGGCAGCCGCTGACTGCTCGCTTGCGGCCCGTGGTTTTGTTTCCAGTTCTGGCATGGCTGACTGCATTTCCCCTGCGCATGGTGCTTCTACCGTAGAAGGAAAGCGGAAAGAATTGGTTAAGCCTTCTGTCGGCGAAGGCCGGGTGGGGTTCAGGCCACGCTGGGTTCGGACAGGTGGCTCTCCATGTCCATGCGATCATGCAGGACGCGGATGGAGTTGCCCCCATCCCGTGGACGGTTTTGGACTTGATTCTCAAGCGGGCTGATTGTACTCCGGAGCAGGGTTATCCACGGGGCCGCCGCAAGCCCCTCTCGGGCTGGCGGCGAGCGGCCCGGTGGATAACCCGTGTGCGGGGGGCACAGGCCGGACTGAGGCAGTCTTGCCTTGCTCCTCGAACTTGACCGGCGACAGATAGCCCAGCGCGGAATGACGACGACGCGGGTTGTACCAAGCCTCGATCCAAGTGAAGACAGCTAGGCGAGCCTCGGTTTTGCTCTTGAACGTCCGACGGTCGAGCAATTCGCATTCGAGACTGGCGAAGAAGCTTTCCGCCATTGCGTTGTCGTAGGCATCACCGACAGTGTCCATCGACAGTCGCACGCCCATGTCTTGGCCGCGCTTACCGAAGGCGAGCGAGGCATACTGGCTCCGCTGATCGCTGTGGTGAATGACATTTTCCGGCCGCCGCGTCGCGATCGCCATGTTCAGAGCGGCAAGCACGAGTTCGGTCCGCATGTGCTCGCCGATGGACCAACCCACGATACGCCGGCTCCAGGCGTCGATGACGACCGCCAGATAAATGAATCCGGCCCACGTCGGCACGTACGTCATGTCGGCCACCCACAACTCGTTCGCCGCGGTCGTGGCAAAGCGGCGGCGTACGAGGTCCGGTGCGCGCGACTGGCTCGCGTCACGCTGGGTCGTCACGACGAAACCCCGACGGCGGCTCACGCCGCGAATGCTGGCTTCCCGCATCAATCGGGCAACCCGTTTGTTGCTGACCTGGACACCTTGCTCGATCAGTTCCGCCCGGATTCGTGCGCGTCCGTAGGTTGAATCCGAAGCCGCATGGATCGCGCGGATGTTTTCGATCAGCACGGCGTTTCCCATCGCGCGCGGGCTGGGCTTGCGCGAATACTAGGCATAGAAGCCGCTGGCCGAGACGTCGAGCACGCGGCATAACGTGCGAACGGGGAAGTCGGCCTGATTCGCCATCACGAGTTCGAAGAGTTCGACAAACTCGCATCGGTCTTTCTGGCGAACCAGGCCATAGCCTTTGCCAGAATGTCGCGCTCCATCTTGGGTTGCGGCGTAGCCGGGCCAGCTCCTCGTTCTCACCGTTGCTCACCGACGCCTTGCCGCGGACTGTCTTTCCCTGGTCACGAGCGGCATCGCCCAGCCAGTTGCTGATCGTTTGCGCGGTCGGACCGAACTCACGCGACAGCTCTGCCGGCTTTCTTCCCGCCGGCGCCAGTTCGACAATCTGTTGGCGGAACTCCGCCGGATAGGGTGCTCGGGTCTTTGGCATCGTGGACTCCTTCCGTCATAAGCTTCAGGGGTCCATGGAAACGGGTCAACTTCACGCTACGGGCTGTACAAAGTTCCTACGAAGGCGGGCTGGAACTCGGCGCATGCCATGGCGTGAAGAACATCGGAACGCCGTGTGCGGGAAAATCGCATGCACGGTTTGATGAGGGAGGGCAGGCAAAAGCTTGTCCTCTACTCTACCCCCGTTTGTGCGCACACCGCTCCGGCTCGGCGAGCAGCTTGTTCGTCCTATTCGCAACAGCCCGTTGGTAGTCAGGTGCTACAGCCCATTAGCCATGGCGGACGTCGCAGTCTGCGACGCCGACCAGGCATCGGCCACGCTACGATCGGCGCATCCTGCGCGCCAGCCCGGCAGCGACGAGCCCAAGCGACAGCAGCGGCAGAGTGCCGCCTTCGGGCACCGCCGCTGCTGTACCGAACGAGACATTGTCGATCGCCAACCCCTCGCTGGTCACGATCAAAAAGCGGCTACTGGGAATGTCCCCGGCGCTAGCCACCACGCCGAAGAAGGCGAAGTCGTCCGGCGTGATGCCAGTGTCGGCATCCCCGGTCTGAGGGAGTTCCGGTGAAAACGCGCCAAAGCTGATCGTCGACGGCGTCCCGAAGTCGACATCGGCGTAGTCGAATCCGAACGCCGTCGGCGCTCCGGGTTCACCTTCGGGCAGCGATTCTTGTCGCGAGAGAGGTCTCGGTGGCTGAGCGACTACGCTCATGGCGTGGTTCTCGTCGTTCGGGGCGAGCCATTTCCTGATGCGTCGAAGGCATCGCCGCCGGCGAGGGAAGGCAGAGGGTCATTGTCGAAATCGCAAAGACAAAGGAAGACAAAGGGGCTAGGCTGACTGCTGATTGCCTTGCGCCAGATGGCGAAGGCTTTTGGCGGCGTGCCGGGAATCGCCGAACAGGCCCACCTGAATCCGACCCAGCTTTACCGCACGCTGTCGCCGCAGGGAAATCCAGAGCTGCGCAGTCTGATCGCCGTGCTCAAGGCGATGGGGATGCGGCTGGCGGTACAGCCACTGCGCCAGGGATGAACGGCGCACCGGCAGGCGCTTGCGCCGAGCGTCACTCGCAGGTGCGTGGGTGGCGGACGCAACGGGGTCAGATCCGGATGATGCTGTCGCTGTAGCGCGCGACCTGCGGGTCGCGGGTCATCAGGCGCATGGGTTCGACCAGTGCCTGGGCGACCAGCATCCGGTCGAACGGATCCTGGTGATGTGCCGGCAGGGTTTCGACGGTCAGCGCGTGCTCGGCATCGACCGGCAGCAGGCGATAGCCGGAATCGCGGAAGTAGCGCAGGGCATCCTGGCCGGAGACCGGCATGTCGCCGCGCCCCAGGGAATGCTTGATGGCGATCTCCCACAGGCTCGCGACGCTCACCCAGACCGCGCTTTTCGGCGAGAGAATCAGCGTCCGTGCGGCGGGCGGCAGTTTCGGACTATCGGTGATCGCCCACAGCGCGACGTGGGTGTCGAGCAGCAGATTCAAGACTACGCGGCGCCGGCAAACAGGCGCGCCACCTCTTCGTTGTGCGCGTCGATCGAGTCGGGCACGTCGAAAAGCCCCTGGGCGATGCCGATCCGCTGGCCGGCAGGGACGGCGTCGACCGGCACCAGCTTGGCCGCTGGGCGGCCGTTGCGGGCAATGATAATCTCGCGCTCATGCCCCTGCTCGATGGCATCGACCAGACGCGACAGCGAAGTC
Source organism: Accumulibacter sp. (assembly GCA_016789495.1). Classification (GTDB taxonomy): domain Bacteria; phylum Pseudomonadota; class Gammaproteobacteria; order Burkholderiales; family Rhodocyclaceae; genus Accumulibacter. The sequence continues at coordinate 13,772 of JAEUOJ010000165.1, forward strand.
TTGGCTTGCAGCATGTTGACCGATTGCATCGCTTCCTCCGATGAAAGATGCCTTAGTCTAGTCTGGTCAAGCAGTATGCGCAAGTTGCAGGTCGCTGCGCGGCGTACCATCAGCGCTTGCCCCCGCGGAGGATGCGCGATGCAGCTCGAAGAACTGATCACCGTCACGCCCGACGTGCGCAACGGCAAACCCTGCATTGCCGGAACGTACATTGCGGTCGACGACATTCTCGAGTATTGGCCGCCGACATGAGCGAACAGGAAATCCTCAACGACTTCCACAGCTTGCGCCCCGAACACATTCGCGCAACGCTGGTCTTTGCCGCCAACCGCGAAAAGCGCCTGACGGCATGACTGCGCCGAAGCCGCTCTTGCGCGGCAATCGAAGCGCATTCCGTTGGCTGGCTTGCCGCGTTGAGCCGCCGGCCGGACCGTCAGGGCAGACTCAAGCCGCGTCGAGATCGGTCTGCAAATCGACCACCGCTTCGAGGCCGACGGCGACGCGCAGCAGGCTTCCGCCGATGCCGGCGGCGGCGCGTGCTTCGGTGCTTGCGACAACTGAGGACAGACCACGGATATGCCTTGATTATTGAGAAAGCCCCCCACTCGCCGCTGGCGGGTAGTCGCCAAAGAGAAGGGCCGCTTGGTGTGGATCTTTTGGCCTGAAGTTCCGCACCTTCATCCCCCGGCGGCTGCCTTAAGTCCCTGCTGCAGTTCAAGATTCTGGCCCTTCGGAGCTCCTTTTTCCCCTCTTTTCCCTTTTTCTTCCTCAACAATTCCGGCAGAGCACGGCGTATTTCGTTTTCATATGCTTGACTGAGCTTCAAACGCTGGCCGGCGGAATTTTCGGCGTTTCCGAACGGCAAGTGACTGAGGGTCATTCGCCGGCATCCCCTGCTTCACAGAGTGGAGCACAAGTTAATTTGATACATAAAATATATGCAATAGTAATATGATCTAATTATTTTTTATCAGTCTGTCACGGTTTTCTTCGCGCCTTGTTCGATCAATCGCTCGCAAAGCTGGCCCAGTCGCTGCATGGCGCGGTCGACCTCCTCGCCATACGGCCAGCCGCAGTTGAGTCGGACGAAATGTTCGAAGCGCTCCGAGTTTGAAAACAAGCGCCCGGGCGCCACGAGAAGCCCTTCAGGCAAGGCTTGATCGAAGAGGCGCTGCGACGAGATCTGCCCGGCCAATTCCACCCACAGGGTCATGCCGCCGTTCGGGTGGTTGAGGCAAGTGCCGCCGGGAAAGTAAGCGCCGATCGCATCGGCCATCTGCTGCCGATTCCGGCGCAAGATGCCCCGCAGTTGCCGCAGGTGACGATCGTAGGCGCTGGAGGACATGAAGTCGGCGGCGGCGAGCTGCGAAAGCTGTTCGTTGCAATGCGTCTGCGCATGCTTGAACATTTCCACCCTCGCCTGCCAACGGCCGCCCGAAATCCAGCCGAGACGCATTCCGGGTGCCAGGATCTTGTGTAGAGACGCGCAATGAATGACATTGCCGGTGTGATCCCAGGCCTTGAGCGCTCGTTGCGGCGTTTCGTCGTCACACAGCGCGCTGTAGGTATCGTCTTCGATCAGTGGAATGTTCTGTTGCTCGCAGAAGGCCACCAGACGCACCTTGTGCTCATCGGGCATGATGCTGCCAAGCGGGTTCTGCAGATGAGGGATGACGACCAGCGCCTTGACGTCCGGATAGATTCGGGTCGCCAACTCGAGCGCCTCGAGGGAAATGCCGCTTTGCGGGCTGGTGGGAATTTCCAGCGCCCGCAAGCCCAGGCTTTCGAGTATCTGCAGCAGTCCGTAGAAGGTCGGCGATTCAACCGCCACGATGTCACCGGTCTGGGTAACGGCGCGTAGCGCCAGGTTCAGCGCTTCGATGCAGCCCTGCGTGACGACGATTTCCTCCGGCCCGATGAGCATCCCGCCATTCATCGCACGCTTGGCGAGTACGCCGCGAAAGACGGCATTGCCGTTGTGCGGCCCGACATCGACCAGCAACTCGGGGTTGAGGCGCAAGGCCCGGGAAGCCGCATTCCTCAGCGCTTCGCCGGGATACAGGCCGGGTGCGCCGCGAGCCCGGGAAAAGTTGACCTTCACCGGGCTCTGTCGGCAGCGGGCGATGAACTCGGAAACGCGGGCATGGATGCCGACATACTGCGCGGCATCGACTGGCTGGGTGATCGCTGGCTCGGCCAGCGGACGCGCGGAAAAGCGGCGCGGCTGGCAAACGAAATTGCCCGATCGGGGCCGTGCCTCCAGCCAACCATCACTCTCCAACTGACGACAAAGCTGCAGCGCCGTCGAGAGACTGACTTGGTGACGAGCCATCAGCGTCCGGATGGACGGAAAGCGATCTCCGCAAACCAGAGAACCCGTTTCGATGGCCGCGCGATAGTGATCTGCCAGCCGGCGGTAGAGTGGTGCCTGAGCCATGGCAAATGATCTCCGGATGCGGTGATGAACAACAGATATAGATGACGGGAAGTTGGACCGCAACAGTTGCTCGATCACCCGATCTGTATCCGCCACGATAGGGTACTCCTGTGGCTGTTTTGTCGTTTTCGCGGCGGCTACGATTTCTCCAGCCTCGAACCGGGGCGCAACCGGAGAATTTGCAATGGATGATCGACCCAACATCCCTATCACACTCGCCTCGGGCGAGGTCCGTCAGATCCAGTTGCCAGCTGGCAGCGAACTCCTGATCGTCAGCGGGCAGCTTGTCTGGCGTGATCCACCCCAGTGGCTGGCCGAACAACTGCTAACCAGTACCCGCCTTCTAGGTCCTGAGGAGGTGCAACGGGCAGAACGATCCGGCTGGGTGGAGTTGTCGGCCAAGTGCAAGGTACAGGCGGTGATCATTGGCCCAACGAACGTCGCTTCGTGCTCGCGGTTCCGGCGCTGGCTGGAACGTCTGTTTGTCCGTGCTGTGCGGGCAGCGGGATGAGCGGTCGTTTTCGCCAACTGGCCAACCGGAGGTTCTCGGTTGCTCGTCTCGGAGGCTTTGTCACCTGGAGGCCGCAGCGAGTAAGCCTGACCCTGTTTGCTGTACGCCCTGTTTCGCTGGCCGGGGTGATCCACGGAGGGAGGATTTTGCCTGGTTTCGCGCACGTCGCCGAAGGCCGCTTGCATCAGGATCGAGGGCCAGAACTCATCACCCCTGACTGCAGGTTCCCGGCGGTCTTTCGCCGGCCACAGATCGATATCAAGGATCACCAACGGATGGCCTGAGGAATCAGGTCATCTTCAGCCGCGACTGTTTGGGGCTCCTCGTCTCTCCGGACACGGGCAGCAGCGCCATTCGCTGCGCCCGGAGCGCCGCTCAAGGCGCCTGCCGTCCACTCGCCAGAAAACACGCCTTGCGGTCTGGATCGGAGCTAGATTTCGTGATGCACCGTATCAGGAGTCGCCACAGCCAAATCTCACCTCCTGCCAGTGCTTGGTCGAGGGGACATTTCTCAGTCTCAGCGACCAGTTTTTCCGCGACGGCCACAGCGACTTTACGAGAAGCCGCCGTCGGGCCGCCATGACTCAACGCACTCCTGGAGGAGCCGTGAATATCGTTTCCAAACATGCCATCTGGTGGCTTTTGACGGCGGTCGGGGTATTCTCCCTCGGCACCGTAGCGCTATCGCGGGGCGAAACCATCAACGCCTTATGGATAGTCACCGCTGCCGTTTCCATCTACCTCGTCGCCTACCGCTACTACAGCCAGTACATCGCTGACCAGGTGATGCAACTCGACCCGACACGGGCGATCCCGGCCGTTCGCCACAACGACGGCCTCGATTACGTGCCGACCAACAAATACATCCTGTTCGGTCACCACTTCGCGGCGATCGCCGGCGCCGGTCCGCTGCCCGCTACGCGCCGGTGACAGCACCTACTGCCATCAGGTGGTCGCGCCGACCGGCTGCGCACGATGACGAGATTTCGTCCATCCTGCTTGAGGCCGGTGAGGTTGACCTGGAGGCGATCGGTGCCTTCGTTCAGTCGTTGATCGACGAACTCGGCGACGAATTGCTGCGCTACAAGGGCATCCTGGCGATTCCTGAAGACGACCGGAAGCTGATTTTTCAGGGCGTCCAGCGCGTCGCCGGCTTCGATTACGGTGAGCCGTGGGCGCCCAAGGAAGCACGTGCCTCGCGCTGATCGGAAGACGGCTGCCGGAAACGCAGCGGGCGCCGGACGGCAATAGACACGGTTCCTCGAGACTCCGAACCGTTCGACGTGTCAGCTGAGAAAGCGCTTCGCTTTCGGCTGGATCATCGACTGCCTTTGAACAGAGTGGAATCGACTTCGGTTGCGCCACGACCCGAAGTCCTGCGGTTCTACTGCAACCATTCCAAAATTTCTTGAAACTGAAATTCTTCGAGCATCCCTGCGATACGCCGGGCCAGACGTGGATGGTCGGACTCGATACGCGAGAGAACCTCGCTGACCTCGCTGGTGTTCAATTCCTCCGCCGCCTTGCGCAAGGCGCATTTCGTCTCCTCCGTCAAGGCGGCGATCTCCTCCGCGATTTCGGATGCTGAGTTGGCAAGCACCGCCACGCGGGACTCCACGGTGCTCTCGCGTTGAAAACGCAGCCCCAGATGAGTTTCCAGCGCGGCATACAGATCCTCTTGCCGCACGGGCTTGGCCAGGAAGCCACAGCACCCCGCCGCCATGGCCTCATTCCGCTGCTCTTCGAGAACATTGGCGGTGCACATCAGAACTGGGGGCGCCTCTTCGCCATGCGTCGCACGTATCCGGTAAACCGTCGCCAATCCATCCAACTCCGGCATGCGCCAATCCAAGATGATTAGATCGGGGCAAAAGCTCGTCGCTCGAGTAACCGCCTCTAGGCCATTAACCGCCTCCGCGATCGAGAAGCCGAGCGGCGCCAGGAGTTGTGTCAGCAAGCGGCGCGCGTCAGGATCGTCGTCGGCGATCAGGATGCGCTTGCCACGATCCGCTTCGGCAAGCGAGATCACCGCGCCCTTCGCAACCGGCGCGGTCACCGGTTGGTCAGCCCCTGGCAGTACCAAGGTAAAGCGAAAAACGGAGCCCTGGCCCAGAATCGATTCAACGATCAGCGCACCGCCCATCATCGCCAAGTAGCGCTGGGTGATGGCCAGACCCAGTCCCGTTCCCGAAGCGGCGGCGTGGGTCACGATCTGAGTGAAGGGTTCAAAAATCCGCTGCTGATCCGCCGGCGAGATGCCGATGCCCGTGTCGCGAACCGCGAATTCGATTCGCGTGCGGTGCTCCCCGGCCGGCTCTCCCTTGACTTCGAGCATGACGCTCCCCTGACGGGTGAACTTGATGGCATTGCCTAACAAATTGAGCAAGGCTTGACGTAGCTTGGTGGCGTCGACGTACACCGCCGCCGGCACTTCCTCGATGCGTGACAGCAGCGTCAAACCTGTTTGTTCGGTGCGGGGCTGCAACAGAGCAAGCACTTCGTCCAGCAATTGCCGAAGATCGGTGGCTTCCTCGGCCAGCTCGACGCGCCCGGCTTCGATTTTCGAGAAGTCCAGGATTTCGTTGATCAAAGCCAGCAGATGATTGCCCGAGCGATGAATGATCTCCAGGTTTTTTCTGTCTTCCGGGCTGATGCTCTCCGACCGGGCCACCAGCTCCGCAAACCCGATGATCGCATTGAGTGGCGTGCGCAATTCGTGGCTCATGTTGGCCAGAAAGGCGCCTTTGGCGCGATTCGCGGCTTCGGCCTGGTTCAGCGCCGCGCTCAGGGAAAGCTCCTGCCGGCGCAGTTGTTGAACGATGTCGGCCAGGTGGCTTTCCCGAGCATGGAGCACCTGGTAAAACCGGACCCGCGAGAGCAGAAGGTTGTCTTCGAGGGGCTTGGTCAGATAGTCCACGGCGCCGATGGCAAAACCGCGATCGACGAACTCTCTGGCCTTGAACACGGCCGTGAGAAAGATGATGGGGATGTTGCGAGTCCGCTCCGTCATCTGCAAATGCTGTGCGGTTTCAAAACCATCCATTCCGGACATCTGCACGTCGAGCAAGATCAGGTGTATATCGCGCGAGACCGTGTACATCAGCGCTTCCTCGCCCGAGGCGGCCTCGATCACTTCGGTTTCGGGTAGGCGGGAAAGCAGCGCCTGCAAGGTAAAACGGTTGTTGGCGTTGTCATCCACCGCCAGGATTACAAAATTGTCAGTCATGGCGAGCGGTTCCGTGAAAGCGGTAAATGTGCTCATGCCCGAGATGGGGGACGAAGCCCTCTTCCCTCGCCGTCTGGACCATTCCATCGCGAGGACCGAGAACGAGAAAACCGTCGGGATGCAGGGAGCGCGCGAAGAGGCGCAGCACTTTCCTTTGCGCCTCCCGGTCGAAATAGATCATCACATTGCGGCAAACGATGAGCTGAAATTCGTTGAAGACGCCTTCGCCGACCAACGAATGGCGGTGGAAAAGCACCGCCTGGCGCAATCGGTCGCGCACCTGCAGATAGCAGCCGCCATGCTCGATGTAAGCGTCGAAATGCCGGGGTCCGCCGCTGGCCAGATAATCGGCGCGGCTGTCCGCCAGCGGCGCCGTCGGAAACAGGCCGTTCGCGCCCAGTTCCAGCAGATAGTGATTGATGTCGGTGGCAAAGAGACGGGTTCTCGACAGCAACCCCAGCTCGTCGAGCAGGATCGCCAGCGAGTACGCCTCCTCGCCCGTGGCGCAACCAGCCGACCACACCTTGAGCACCGAAAAGCTGGCCAGGTAGGGCAAGACCTGTTCGCGCAGCAGGCGAAACTGTTCGGGATGACGAAAAAAACCCGTCACCCCGACCGAGATTTCCGCCACCATTCGTTCAAACAATGGGCGCTGCGAAAGAACGGCGCGCTGAAAATCCACAAAAGCGGGTAAGCCGAACTTGTTCATCAGGTTCTTGATGCGCCGCTCCAGGCTATCGCGCTGGTAACCACGAAAATCGTAGTCGTATTGGTGCCACAAAGCCTCCAAAAACAAATCCAGCAGTGCGCCGGTTGGCTCGGCCTGCGGCTCGGCGACCGCCGCCGCCGCGACGCTGGCGATCGCCGCACATTTCATGAAGTGATCAAAGCGGCCCGCCCGGCGTGCGGCATCCGGTAAAACCCGTGCGTCCCCGCAATCGTCGCCATCCTCGATGATCACGCAGCCATCGGCCTCCTGCAGGGCGGCGCAGCCAGCCACTCCGTCCTGGCCGAATCCACACAGCAGAACCCCTAACGCTTGGCTTCGATATTCTCCGGCCACCGACTCGAACAGGACGTCGATCGAGGGCCGGGCATGATGAACCTTGCGGTCCCGGGTGACATAGACCAGTCCGTGGGCCACCTTGAGGTGATGGCCGGGAGGAGCGACGTAGATCGTGCCTGGCGTCAACGGCGCCAAGTGCTGTGGCATGACCACCGAGTAGCCGGTGCGAGTCCGGAGCAGGCGGTCGAGCCAGTTGGTCATATCCTCCTGCACGTGTTGGACGACAAAAATGACCGCCTCGCTGACCGGCAAATGACCAACAATGTGGAGAAGCTTGTCCAGGCTATTGGCCGACCCGCCCAGGACCAGCGCCCGGCACGGTTCCAGCGGCGTCAGCGCGCCCTGGTTGGCGACTTGCCGGACGGGCAACCCCAGGCGCATCAGGCAATGAACGAGCAGCGGACGGTAAGCAACGATCTTGAGCGCCGACCCCTGGTTCAGCAGGTGGACGAGGGTTTCGATGATTGGCGCGGGCAAGGTATCGGCGTCGTAAACGTCCAGTTCCAGGAGGTCCCTGACGTCCGCCTCTTCATCGGTCAACAGCGCCAGCAACTCGGCTTGTTCGACGGTCGATTCCAATCGTCCCAGAACACCGATGCGTCGGGATTGGTCGGAAGTCGAGCGGATGATTGCCACCACACCTCAGCGCCGCGAACACCAGAGAGCGATCATGTTGATCAGCACGTCGTAGTCCACCGGTTTTGAAAGATAGTCGTTGGCGCCGGCGGCTAGCGCTTTTTCCTTGTCTTCGGGCAGGGCTTTGGCGGTCAAGGCGATGATCGGAAGATCGGCCAGTGCCGGCTTGTCCCGAATCCTGGCGATGGTCTGATAGCCGTCCATCTCCGGCATCATGATGTCGGTAACGACCAGATCCACCGAGGTTTTTTCAAGCAGGGCTAGCGCTTGCTTGCCGTTGATCGCGCCACTCACCCTGGCGCCATTCTGTTCGAGGGCGGCGGTGATGACAAAGAGGTTGCGAGGATCGTCATCTACAACCAAGACCTGCCGGCCAGCCAGGCGTTTACCGATGCCTTCGCCATTCGCGCTTACCGTCGCCCCGCCGCTCCTGGCCGTGGGTGCCTCACGCACAAAACGCTCGATGCTGTCCAGCAGGCGTTGATCGACCTGGGGGGTTTTGACGATGATACTGTCGGTGTAAGCGCGCAGTCGCGCTTCATCCACCTCGCTCAAAGGTTGGGTGGAAAAGAACACCAGCGCGGTGCCGGCGTCGGCCTGGCGGATGCTTTGAGCGATGGCCACCCCTTCGTCCGAGGTGTGTCCGGCCAGATCGATGATCGCCAGGCGCCAGGCGCGCTCGGCCAAAGCGGCCTGCAGCGCCGGGCCGTCGGTGCACTGGCGCACCAGACCGCATCGGAAACCGGCGATGTGCGAGATCTCGTCGGCATTGATGCCGCCGCTGGTCACCACCAGCAAAGCCACTCCGGCTGCCAGCACCTCGTTCTCCGCCCGGGCGATCTGCTCGGTATCCACCGGCTTTTGCAAGTAACCGACAATCCCTTGTCGCAACAGTGCCGCGTCCCTATCCCGCGCCGAAATGACGTACACCGGAATCTGCGCCAGATCAGGGTCGGTCTTCAGTGCATGGAGCACGCGGGTTCCGTCCATGTCCGGCAACCCCAGATCGAGCAGAATCCCAGTCGGCCGATGACGGCGGGCCAGCGCCAAGCCGTCGGCGCCGCAGGCTGCGACCAGAGTTTTGTGGCCGAGTTTGCGGTTGAGCGCCATCAAGATCATTCCAAACGCAGGATCATCATCGATCAACAGGATCACTCGGTCGCCGACCTCCAGCCGGTCACGGTCGTCATAGCTTTCCGTTATCTGTTCGGCGGCGGGCGGCTGTTCGGCGGCGGCGAGACTTGTCTGTGCCACCTGGTCGACAGGGCTCTCCGGCAGCCGCAAGGCGAACACGCTGCCTTTGCCCGGCGTGCTTTCGAGCTCGATGTCGCCACCCAGCAATTGGGCGAAGCGCAAACTGATGGTCAACCCCAGACCGGTGCCACCGTACTCGCGTGAAGTCGAGCCATCCACTTGACGAAACGCCTCAAAGATCAGTGTTTGTCGATCCAACGGGATACCAACGCCGGTGTCGCGAACCTCGATCCGGATAGGTAGTGCATCGCCGGCCTGGCGCTTGAAGCACAGGGTGACCCCGCCCTCTTTGGTGAACTTGAGTGCATTGGAAAGCAGATTGCGCAGGATTTGCTCGATTTTGTCACTATCGCTGACAAAATGGCCGCGTAGACGGTCTTCGACAGCGAAACTCAGACCCCGCTCATGGGCGGCAGGTTCAAACAATTCCCGGCAACTGTCCGACAGCGCGGCGCTGTCGACCTCCGACCAGCGCAGGTCCATGCGGCCCGCCTCCACTTTGGAGAGGTCCAGCACATCGTTGATAAGCCGCAGCAAATCCTCTCCAGCGCGGTGGATGACCTCGGCCTGCCTGATCTCGTCGGGTTCCAGGTGTCCCTTTTCGTTACCAGCCATCATCTTGGAAAGCAGGATGATCGCGTTGAGCGGGGTGCGCAACTCGTGGGACATGTTGGCCAGGAATTCAGTTTTGTATTGACCGGATTGGGTGAGCTGCCGTGCCTTGGCGTCGAGTTCTTCGCGGGATCGGCGCAACTCGAGGTTGTTCTGCTCGAGCTGCCGCTGCTGCTCCTCCAACTGGGCGTTGGTTAGCTGTAATTCCTCGCTCTGTTGTTGCACCTGCTGTTGTTGCTCCTCCAGTTGGGCGTTGCTTTGGCGAAGCTCCTCGGTCTGTTGCTGCAACAACTGTTGCTGTTCCTCCATCCGGGCGTTGGCCTCCTGAAGGCGCTCGCTTTGTGTTCTGGCTTCCTTTTCCGCGCTCTCGGCCACGGTCAACAGCGTGCGGACCCGCTCCTGCTGTTCGGCCACGTAAAGGAAGGCAGCGACCATCTCGGTCGCGCCGAGCAGGAATTCCAGCTTCAGTGGGTCGAAGCACTCGAAGCTGGCCAGCTCGACCACGCCCAGCAAAGTCTCTTCCCGTAACAGCGGATAGGTGTAAGTGTAGTAGGGCACGGCGTTGACGATGCCGGTGACGATGGGGGCGGCGTCCGGAGCGGCGGTGGTTAGGATGATCGGCTTCTTCTCCCGGGCGACCTGGCCGATGGCGCCCTCGCCGACTCGAAAGCGGTTGGCCAAATGAGTGCGTTGAACATGCATGTAGCTGCCGAGCAAGTCCAGTGCCGCTTCATCGGGCCGATAAACGTAGAGCACTCCCCGGCCAGCCGACAGATAGCGCCCGAGCACCTCGATCGCGGTGTCGGCCTGCTGCTGCACGGATAGCCCGCCAGTCAGATCCGCCGACAGGCGACTATAGCCGTCCTTGATCCAGTTGCGGGCGTCGTTTTCCTCTTTGGCCTGACGCAGCATCAGATTCATCCGGTTGACTGCCTTGCCCAGCTGATCGCGATCGGACAGCAGCGGGACATCCTGGGAGAAATCGCCTCGCCCGATGGCCTCGGCCCGGTCGGCCAAGCGCGCCAGGGTTCCGATCATGACGTTGATCGAATACGCCATGCTTGTCGTGTCGCTCTTCTCGACATTCAACCCCGCCGACAGATCGCCGTCGGACAAGCGCTTCATGACCTCTTGCACCGCCGCCGGCTCACCTCCCAGGGGGCGGACGATGCTGCGGGTGATCAGGAAAGCGATCAGAGTCCCCGCCAGCAGCGCGATACCCGTCAGCAGCGCCATCCAGAATTGCGCCGTGGCATACGCCTGATGACTTTGCGCAACGTTTTCCCGCGTGAACCGGTCTTCCAGTTCCATGAATTCGCTGAGCAGATCCTGAACCCTCTTGTTACCGGGAAACGCCCGCTCGAGCAGGATCCGCCCGGCTTCCTTGTTCTTGTTGGCCAGTCCCAGCTCCATCACCAGGTCGTTGGCGGGCCGCGCCGCCTCCCTGGCTTCCTTGATTCGCGACAGTAGTGATCTGCCCTCTTCGGAGAGGGGCAGTTTGCCCAGGTGGTTCCACGCGGTGTCGAAATCCACTCGCGCCCGATCAATGTCGGCTTTGACCTTCCTCATGGTCGCTTGATCGGTCACAATGACCAACGTGCGAATATCCCGAGCCATCCGGTACTCCGCCTCGGACAGATCCTGGGCGAGCATCAGTTTGGGAACGTTGGCCTGCCCGATCAACCTCAGCTTGTCGTTGAGCGACTCCATGCTGACATATCCGATCAGCGTCACACCGATCAGCAGCAGCAGCAGGGTGCCGAAACCTAAATAGAGACGGCGGCCAACCTTGAGGTTACCAAGCTTCATCAAAATCCTCCATCAGCAGCCATTTTCGGCGGGCACAAGCCCTCGCGCCGCAAAAACAACCGAGCGGCGGAAACGCGCCAATCCAAAAATCGATCTGCTTTGCGGGAGTTCGACTCAGATAAAACAGCAATTGAATGAGTGTCAGAGGTGAGTCGAACTTTATATTGGAAATACTTAAATATACATTAGAGCACTCACCCAATGAGCGCTGGTTAACCATTGGAACGTGTTGATTTATTTAACCGACTTACCGTCCCTCGCGACCGCGTCGATCGGGCGCAGGGAGCATGGTCGGGTGACATGCCTACTGTCGCAAATGACCTTCGACGCGCTGCGCGCGCAGGCTGGCAGGTCAGGGCAAGCTCCTGTTTCCCTCATCATTGGCCTGAGCGCTGACATCAGTTCTTGACCGATAAGGATGTGGCAGGCACGCCGGCCGCCGGCAACTTGATCACCAGCCGGCATCCGCCGCCGGGTGTCTCCTCCAACCAGGCGCTGCCACCGACGCTCTCGCAGATTCTGCGCAGAATGGCCAGGCCGACACCGGTTCCTTCTCCTTCCGTCGACAACCGTTCGAAGATGCGAAACACACGCTCGCGATAGGCTTCCGGAATTCCCGGACCGTTGTCACTGACCCGAAAAATCGCCCAACGGCCCTGTCGCTCGCCATCGACGATGATCTGCAACGGCTGGGTACTCCGACCATGGACGACGGCATTGTCCAGCGCCGCCGTGAATACTTCCGTCAAGCGCGGGGCATCGATCATTGCCGGCGGCAAGACGCCGACGCGAATCCTGATTCCCAATTCGACCAACGAGTGATCAAGCTTGCCAATGATCGTCTTGACGATCTCGCCCGTCTGGCAAGCGGTGATGTCGCCAATCGGCTGATCGGCGATCAAATACGACTCGACATCTCGCAACAGATGCTGCAACCGCAACGATTGTTGAGTGATCAGGTTCAGTGACAATTGGACTTCACCATCGCGCAAGCGGCCTGCCAATTGCCTTTCCAACCGGTCGGCATAGCTGGCGAGCCGTCGGGCCGGTTCCTGCAGATGACGGGAACTGAGTTCGGCAAAATGCTGTAGATCGTTCGCCCGCCGTTCTTCCTTCAATTCCAATGTCCGTTCATGGTCCTTGATCCTGGCGACCAATTTGACCTGAAAAGCGGCCAGCCAGGCGAAGAACAGCCCGCATAGGACGCTAAACAGCGATTTTCGATAAACCGTCGAGTCTTCATTCCAGCCGCGCACTGGGGCCAGTTTCAGTATCCAAGTCACATTGGCGATGCGCACACTTCGTTCGACAGGCTGCGACAGCGGCTGTGGGGAGGATGCGGCGATGACCACTTGTTCCGCGGCGCTGATATCACGTCGCGACAATTCGTAGTCATAGCCGCGTTCCCGCAATTCCGCCAATTGGGTCGGACCAAGAGTTTTGGGGAAAGCGATGAGTACAACCACGAACCCCCAAAAAGTATTCGTTCCCAGTCCCTCATCCAGGAATACCGGCAATTTGCCGACGATCACCGACCCGCCCTGTGCCAGATTGATCGGCCCACTGACGATCAACTGCCGGGTTTTGCGGGCCAGAAATGCATCCCGATTACGGACGGTGTCACGCAGCAGGTCGTAACCGATGGCTCCTTCGTTGCCGCGCATTGGCGCCACTTGCGTGATGATTCCAGCCGGCGCCAGTTGCAAGGCGATCACTCCCGGGTAATAGCGCAGCAAGATGGTCGCCGTGTCGGCGAAGTCCGAAATGACGCCTTTGTTGTTGTGCAATAACGCCGCCAAAGCATAGGTCGACGCCAACTGGCGTTCCAGCGTGTTCTGCAAGGTGTAGGCATATTCGGTGGCCAGGTTGTCGGCCAAATTGCGTACTTCACGCTGGCGGTAGTCCTCCTGACGCCAGATCAGCCCGGCAGCAACCAGTAAAGTGACCACGAAAGCAATCAGTGCGACCCGCCAGGGCTGGGCAAGCCACGACGTCTCATGGCTGGAATGTGTCTGCCCCTTCATTTGCTCAGATATCGCTTCCGACCTCACCGGGCTTAGCGTGGCCGGCGTACGAGATGAGCGAACTCAGTAGATCATCGCGCCAATCGATGGCAAGGTCATTGGCTCCAAGGGTGACCAAGCTGCGCGTATTGGATGCAGCGACCGCTCTGGCAATACCTGCGACCGGCACCGAATAGCGGCGGCAATCAGTTTCCCATGGGGCATCTATTGGCCGCATTCCCCGTCGATCCGAACTTCCGGCAAGGTCTTTCATCGTGCCCTATCATGCCGCCCCAAACAATGATCCCGTCTGCCTGGCAAGTGCCGACTATCGAGCAAATCTAACATTCTGTCGGTAAATCTATTCGAATTTACTTATCTTTCAATCAGCTCGATGACACAAAGTGCTGAATATCCAGCTTTCAGAATACAACACTCTGCGTAAACATCCATCGTGGTCGCTTCTCCATTGGTCGAGCGTCTCCCGAAAACTTCGGGTAGAAGTGCCGATTTCCTCGCTTTCGCCACCGATAAACCAGGACATGCCGGCTCTGCTAGAATGGCCCGTTTGTTTCAAGCGCGTCAAAAATTCTTTTCAAAGGGGACTCCCCAGTTCGTTTCTCGTAGATAGAGGCCATCATGGAACCGACCGTAAAACCCAAAAATCCTAATTTTTCATCGGGCCCTTGCAGCAAGCGCCCCGGTTATGACGTCACCGCACTGCAGTTGAATACCCTTGGCCGCTCGCATCGTTCGGCACTAGGCAAAAAAGCCCTGGGGCTCGTTTGTACGGAAACCGCCCGGCTGCTGGGTCTTCCGGAGGGTTACCGTGTCGGCGTCGTACCCGGTTCCGACACTGGCGCGGTGGAGATGGCTCTGTGGTCGCTGCTGGGCGCGCGCGGCGTGGACGTTCTGGCCTGGGAATCGTTCGGTTCCGGCTGGGCGACCGATGTGGTCAAGCAACTGAAAGTGCCGGGTGCCCGGGTACTGAAAGCCGATTACGGCGATATCGTCGATTTATCGCAAGTGGATTTCAACAACGACGTGGTCTTTACCTGGAACGGCACCACCTCCGGCGTCAAGGTTCCGGACGGCGACTGGATCCCGGCCGATCGAGCCGGATTGACCATTTGTGATGCCACGTCGGCGGTTTTCGCGATGGATTTGCCGTGGGAGAAACTCGATGTGATCACCTTTTCCTGGCAGAAGGTACTCGGTGGCGAGGGGGCGCATGGCATGCTGATTCTCGGACCGCGCGCTGTCGAACGCCTGGAGAGCCATACCCCACCCTGGCCGCTACCGAAGGTTTTTCGGCTCACCTCCGGCGGCAAGCTCAGTGAAGGCATTTTCCGTGGCGAGACGATCAATACCCCGTCGATGCTTTGCGTCGCCGACTATCTCGACGCGCTGCAGTGGATTGAACGCATTGGCGGTGTTGGCGCGGCCATTGGCCGAAGCAACGCCAATCTGGCGGTAATCGCCGATTTCGTCGCCGCCAATGACTGGATTTCCTTCCTGGCCAAGGATCCGGCGTGTCGATCGAATACCAGCGTCTGCTTGAGCGTCAAGCTCGACGGCGAGCAAGTGAAGAAGATGGCCAAACTGCTCGAGGGTGCCGGCGTCGCTTTCGACATCGGTTCGTATAAAGACGCACCGGCCGGGCTGCGCATCTGGTGCGGAGCGACCATTGAAACCCCCGACCTGCAAGCCCTGATGCCCTGGCTGACCTGGGCCTATCAGCAAGTCGTGGCCTGATCGCCGCAGCTCAGCTTGCCATTTGCCAGCTTTCAACTTTCATCATTCGGGCAATCCTCTCATGTACAAGGTTAGAACTTACAACAAGATTTCGGTCAAGGGCCTCGACCGGTTCCCACGTCAATCCTTCGAAGTCGGTGGCGACATCGCCCACCCGGACGCTTTCCTAATCCGCAGCCAGAAGTTGCAGGGCATCGAGGTGCCGGCTTCGCTGTTGGCGGTCGCCCGTGCCGGTGCCGGGGTCAACAACGTTCCGGTCGCCGAGTACGGCAAGCAGGGCATCGTCGTATTCAACACCCCCGGAGCCAACGCCAACGCCGTCAAGGAATTGGTGATGGCCGGGATGTTGCTTAGTGCGCGCGGGATCGTAGAAGGAATGGCTTTCGTCCAGTCGCTACGCGACATCAACGATTCGGCAGAAATGTCGCCGATTCTCGAGAAAGAGAAATCACGTTTCGCCGGCACTGAAATTCGTGGCAAGACCCTCGGCATCATCGGGTTGGGCGCCATCGGCTCGATGGTCGCCGACATGGCGCTGGCGATGGGCCTGCAGGTGATCGGCTTCGATCCGGCGCTGTCGATCGACGCCGCTTGGCGGCTATCGAACTCGGTCGGGCGGATGGAAAATCTGCAGGCGCTGCTGGCTCGTTCCGATTATGTTTCGCTGCACGTGCCAGCGACCGACGCCACACGCCACATGATCAATGCCTCCACCCTCGCGGCGATCAAACCGGGTGCCGTATTGCTCAATTTCGCCCGCGATGCCATCGTCGATTCATCGGCGGTGCTTGCCAGCCTGGCGGAAGGGAAACTCGGTAGATACGTTTGCGATTTTCCTGAACCGAGTCTGCTCGGACACCCGAAGATCATCGCCATGCCGCACATCGGCGCCAGTACCGAGGAATCCGAGGAAAACTGCGCGGTCATGGCGGCCAATCAACTGGTCGACTATCTACAGAACGGCAATATCGTCAATTCGGTCAATTTCCCGGCAATCAGCATGGATCGCAGTCCGGGAACCTCACGGATCACCTTTTCCAATGCCAACGTCTCCGGCGTGCTCGGCAACGTGCTGTCCGTGTTGGCAACGCACAAGGTCAATGTCGCCGACATGCTGAATAAAAGCCGCGGCGAATTGGCCTTCAATTTGATCGATGTCGAAAGCGTCCCCGATGAAACGGTGATCAAAGCGATCGAAGCGGTCGAGCACGTCATACGCGTGCGGGTGATCTGAAGTCCGCCGAAATCTGTATCGCCTGACGACCTGGCCCACAATGACCTGTCCTCCGGATCGACGGAGGACAGGTCATTTTTCTGTTCTCAGCGCTGCTTCCCGTCGAAGCGTTGGGACAGTTTTTTGACCAGTTTGCGCAAGCCGCTCTCGTCGATCCGTCGCAGCGCCTTCTTGACACTGAACCAGCGCCGTTTGCGGTGTGCTTCCTCCCAGGTCTTGTCGGTCTCGCTTTTGGTCACTGCCATCGGGAAAACGGTGACCTGACATACACCATGCCATTTTTTGTAGTCGAAGACGCCGATCGCCTGCTCATCGACCAAGCCGCCAATTCCGGCCTCTTCCTGCGCCTCTTTCACCGCTGATTCACGCAAAGACAGCTCCAGTTCGCGAACGCCTTTGGGAATCACCCAGCGGGTCCCCTTGCGAGAAGCAACCAGCATGATCTGCAACTGCCCATTTTTCCGGCGATAAGGCAGCACACCAGACTGGGTGTAAAAGTGCCCCGGTACGGGTCCGCTGCCTTCAACCGACTTTCCCCCGGCAGCCTCCTCCGGTGGCTCGCCGATATCGGTCAATAAATCGTCCGGCACATCGCCGGTGCGAGTCAGCGAGAGCAGAGACGCGCCTCCACAGCGCAACTTGTCCCATTCGCCGTCGAATTCGAGCACCGCCACCGCGGCGGTAGGCAGCATCTTGCCATCCTGCGGAATGGCGATCGGTCCCTGGCTGAGATGATGCACCAGTTCCTCGAGCCCTGGGTTATGTCCGACCATCATCACACAGTTGGCGCTCTTCGGGCAGTCGGCCAAAGCGGCCAGCAAGGCATCGACCGGTGCGGCGTAGATCCGCTGATCCCAGCAGATTTTTTTCGGCGACACACCCATCGCCCAACAAGCGGCTTCGGTCGTACCGCGCGCGCGCGCCGCTGGCGAACTGAGCACATAATCCGGAACCAATTTCTGGCGCTTCAGCCAGGCCCCCATTTTCTGGCTGCCCAGACGACCTCGGGCGATCAACGGCCGACTGAAATCCTCGAGTCCGGTAGTCCAGTCGGATTTCCCGTGCCGTAGTATCAACAGCGTCTTGTGGTGTTTCATCGGTCAGCTCCTCTTACTAGTTGTTGGTTATCGATAGTCCTGAAATCAATTGCTTGAAAAAATACAACGCAGTGGGTTACAGAGGGCATCATAACGGATCATGACCTGTAGAAGACATCGGAAACAGTCCTGGGAAGAATCTTTCAGGCACTACCGCCACGCAAGGCGTCGAGCGGTGATTGCCGCAACAGACGGCTGGCAGCAAACCAGCCGGCGGCGATGATCATCGCCGCACCAACCACCGCCGCCGTCGGCGGTAGCCACCAGTCGATGACCACTTCGAACTTGAAGATCTGGTAGGCGAGAAACTGCCCCAAAGCCAACGCCGCCAACGCGGCCAGCAAGCCGGAGAGGGCGCCGACAGCGGCGAATTCGGCGAGCAGCGCCCGCCGCAATTGTTGGCGACGCGCACCGAGGGCACGCATCACCGCCAATTCGTAGCGTCGTTCGTCAGCCGCCGACGCCAACGCCGCGTAGAGCACGACCACGCCTGCAGCGACGGTGAACAGAAAGATGAATTCCATCGCCCGTGCCACTTGTTCCATGATCGCCTGCAGTTGACGGAGAATCGCCGCCACGTCGATCACCGTCAGGTTCGGAAATTTGCCGACCAGCGTATTGACCAACCCGGCACTCTCCGGCGACAGATACAAACTGGTGATCCAGCTGGCCGGATACCCGTCGAGCACCGCTGGTGGCGTCAGCACGAAGAAATTTGGACGCATGGTGTCCCAGTTGACCTGCCGCAAGCCGACGACGCGCAGGACGATCGTTTCGGCGGCAATGACGAATTCCAAACGATCGCCCACCCGCAAACCCAGGGTCTTGGCCAATCCTTCCTCGACCGAAGCGGCACCCTCGCCGCCCCGGGTCTGCAAATCGGCGGCGGTAAACCACCGTCCGGCGCGCTGACTGTTGCCTGCGGGCAACTCGCTACGGACCGACAGATTGAATTCACGATCGACCAGGCGTTGCGCCCGTTCGTCGGTGTAGCTGGCGGCGCTGACCGGGTGATCGTTGATCCGCGTCAGCCGGCCGCGCACCATCGGCGCCAGTTCCGTGCTCAGACCCTGTTCGGCAAGCAGGGCGCGGAACGGCTCGACCTGCTCTGGCTGAATATTGATCACGAACCGGTTTGGCGCGTCCGCCGGCACCGCCCGGCGCCACGATTCGATCAGATTGTCGCGAATCACGGTCAACAGCAGCAGGGCCATGAACCCAAGCGCCAAGGCGACGATCTGCACCACGCTGACCGTCGCCCTCCGTTCGAGACTGGCCAGACCGTAACGCCAGCCGACCCCAGCGCCGCTTGCGCTCGGGATACTCCGGCTGCCGCGCATAGCGGCCGCCAGCCGAACCGCGCCTCGCGCCAGCAAGGCAAAGATCAGTAAGGCGGCGCTGAAGGCGACGATGATCCAGGCGCCGAGCTCGATTTCCCCCGCCACCCAGAACATTAGCGATGCCAATGCCAGAAAACCCAGCAGATACGCGCTGATCGAACCCCTGTGCGCTGTACCCAGTTCGCGACGCAGCACGCGCAAGGTGGAGACGTTCTTCAATTGCAGCAACGGCGGCACCGCAAAACCGAACAGCAGCCAAAAACCGATCGCCACCCCCTGAAACGCCGGCCAAAGGCTGGGCAAAGGCAGTGGCGCGGCCAACAGGTGCGCTAGCCAGGCATTCAACACGAAATGGGCCACAAAACCGATCAGGCAGCCAAGCACCGCCGCCAGCACGCCGAGAACGGCAAACTGTATCAGGCACAACCGCAACAACATCCCCTGCGTCGCGCCAAGACAACGCATGACCGCAAATGGATCGAGATGGCGCTGCACATAACGGCGAGTTGCCAAGGCCATGGCCACCGCGGCCAGGACGACGGTCAATAAAGCCGACAAGCCAAGGAATTTATTGGCCCGGTCGAGCGCGCTGCGGATTTCCGGGCGACCATTTTGCGGATCCTCGATCCGCTCTCCGCGCTGCAATCGCTGCTCCACCGCCGCCTGAAAACGTTTGACCACCGGCAACTCCCCGGCCAACAACAGCCGGTAGGCTACTCGACTGCCGGTCTGCAGCAAGCCTGTTTTCGGCAAATCGTCCAGGTGCATCAGCAAACGCGGCGCGACACTGAAGAAATTGATTCCCCGATCCGGCTCCAGGGTCAGAATGGCGCTCACTCGCAGGACCGAGTTGCCGACGTTCAGCCGCTGCCCGACGCTCGCTGCCAACGCCACCGCCAGCCGCTCGTCGATCCATACCGTCCCGGGTTCGGGAACACCGGTTGCCAGAGCATCCGGGGCATTTAACGCCGGCGCGATGCGTAAGGCGCCTCGCAGTGGATAACCCGGGCCGACCGCTTTGATCTCAGCCAATTGTGCCCGTTGCGCCTCGTCTTTGCCATGACTGACCATACTCGGAAAAGTACGGGTGTCCACCAATTGCAGACCAGCGGCGTGCGCTTCGGCAGTCAATGACTCCGGCCACGGATGATCGGCCACCAGCAGCAAATCGGCGCCGAGCAATTGGTGCGATTCACGATCGAGCGCCTGCCGCACTCGATCGGCGAAAAACCCGACCGCAGTCATCGCCGCGACGGCGATGACTACCGCGACGACCAGCAAGCGCAATTCGCCCGCGCGCGCATCACGACGCAGCATCCGCCAGGAGAAAGAAAAAGAGCGCGCCAGCATGAGCAGCAAGCCTCGCCTATTCAGCACGGCGGCTGCGGCCAGCGGCGTGAGCGATCGTCACTCATCCGTGGTTGGCAAACCGATTCAGCCAAGCAAGCAGCGAGATCGACTGTTGCTCAAGGGTTGAGCAACAAACCCAGTCGCCGTGCCAGCCAGGCGGTAGTCGGCGCCTGAATCAGGATGGTCATCAACACAGCAACGAAGGTGACCGAGGCGATCATCTCGGCTCCCGGAGCTTTCATGCCGAGCAGCAGACCAGCCAAAGCCGCGGGAATGACTCCGGTCTCGCGAGTCCAGCACATGAACAGCAACTCCTTCAGGCTCCAGCGGCTGCGCCGATCAGGCCCGGCGCAGAGAAATACCGTCAGCGGACGGGCAACCAGCATCATCACCGCAACCACTGCCGCGCCACCGACCAAATATTTGTTCATCAGAGCGAAATCGACCTGGGCGCCGAGCAGGATGAAGATGAACATGCGCATGATCAAGGCGGTGGTGGTGATGAATTCCTCGAGCCGCTGGTGTTCGACTTCATCCATTTTGAAGCCGAAGGCGTCTTGGTTGCCGAGGATGATCCCGAAAACGAACACCGCCATGAAACCGCTGGCGCTGAGACTGTCCGCCTCCATGTAAGCGCCGATGACCGCCATCAGAGTGACCAACGGTGCGTATTCGACCAGAAAATCGTACTTGTCGTGACCAATCAGAAACGCTGCCGCATAACCAAGAATGCCACCGACCAAAATGCCGAGTCCAGCCTGTTTGCACAGCTCAAAAGCCGAGTGCCCCAGCGAAAAGGTTTCTGAGCCCATGGCCACGCCAAGGATGGTGAAAGTGACGATGGCGCCCATCGCATCGTTGAAAGCCGATTCGCTCATCACCGTCTGCGCCACACGATCCTTGATCGGCACTTGCTTGAAAATCGGCACCAGCGTCGCCGGATCGGTAGAAGCGATACACGCGCCGAGCAGCATGGCGACGATCAGCGGTACCTCCAAGAAGTAGTAGGCGGCCAATCCGGTGATCGTCGCGGTGATCAGCACGCCGATCGTCGAGATGACGACAATGGTGATCCAGACTTGCTTGAGAACCTTCAAACGCAGCGAGGCGCCACCATCAAACAAGATATAACACGAGCCAAAAATCAGAATCACCTGGTTCAATGCCGAGTCCGCCTTGATATCGACTAGGCCGGCCACTGCCGGGCCAACGGCGATGCCAATCAGCAGCAGCACCGCAACATCCGGCATTTTCAGCCTCTTGGCCAGCAAGGCTGCCAACATGCCGAAAGCGAGCACGACACCAAAGACGATCAGCACATGTTTTGCGGTTTCAATGGCAGCATTGGCTTCCATGAGAACTCCGGGAAAGGGTTGCGGCGACTACTGGCCGCTAGAAAATGAGTAGGATATTGGCTTACTCGGCAAAGCCTGGATCTGAACAGAAATCGGCAAGGAAGTGAAGCGTGACTTCGCAGTTGCCGTCGAACAGGGTGAAGTAACTTTTTCGGCAAGTGTGGCCGATTGCTTGCGAACGACGATCGATGTATTCGTCAACAAGGCAAGTCCTTTACAATCACGTCCTGCTGTACCGGATAGCCGGACACAGTGAATAGCGACAGATCTTCGACGCGGAACCCCTGGACTTGTCTTTCTGGTCGAACGGGGTGCACAGCCAACCCGAGTCCGCGGAGAGACAAGAAAGACGCCGGACCATCGAGGGTGGTCCTTTTACGCCAAGCTGCATCGATCCGGTGTTCAGCGGGCTCATCAACTGAAAGGAGCAGACATGTCATATTCGGCTTTCGTGCAAGCGCGCGATTTTCTGCAAGCTCATCGCACCGATTACGAAACGGCGTATCGTGATTTCAAGTGGCCACAGCTCAATGAATTCAACTGGGCGCTCGATTACTTCGATGTGATGGCGGCCAACAACGACCGGCTGGCGCTATGGGTGGTCAATGAAGACGGTTCGGAGCAGAAGATGTCGTACGCCCAGATGTCGAAGCGCTCGAATCAAGTGGCCAATTGGCTGCGAGGGCTGGGAGTCAAACGAGGTGACCGGATCCTGATGATGCTCGGTAACGAGGTGTCGTTGTGGGACACCATGCTCGCTTCGATCAAACTAGGGGCGGTACTCACACCCGCCACCACCCTGCTCGCTCCCGATGACCTCCGCGACCGCATCGACCGCGGCCAGGTGCGGCACGTGATCATCGGTCACGTGCACGCCGAAAAATTCGCGAACCTGCCGGGAGACTATTCGCGAGTCACCGTTGGCGGCGCTGTCCCCGGCTGGCAGCAACTCGAAAAAGCCTATCTCGAAGCTGAAGAGTTTCAGCCAGATGGCACGACCCTGGCCACCGACCCGCAACTGCTCTATTTCACCTCCGGAACCACTTCCAAACCGAAGCTGGTGTTGCACAGCCAACAGAGCTACCCGGTTGGCCACTTGTCGACGATGTACTGGCTAGGCCTACAACCCGGGGACGTGCATTGGAACATCAGTTCTCCAGGGTGGGCCAAACATGCCTGGAGCTGCTTTTTCGCCCCGTGGAACGCTGGCGCGACGATCTTCATATTTAACTACAGTCGCTTCACCGGCGCGGCGATCCTCGAAACGCTGGTTCGCTGCGAGGTGACCACGCTCTGCGCGCCGCCGACCGTCTGGCGGATGCTGATCCAGGAAGATCTCGGCAAGTACCCGGTCAAACTTCGGGAACTGATCGGCGCCGGTGAGCCGCTCAACCCGGAAGTAATCGACCAGGTCAAGAACGCCTGGGGCATCACGCTTCGCGATGGTTTTGGACAAACCGAAACCACCGCTCAAGTTGGCAATTCGCCCGGGCAAGCGGTCAAGCTCGGTTCGATGGGCCGGCCGATGCCTGGGTACCAGGTTCGCCTGGTCGACGCCGATGGCAACGTCGCTGACGAAGGCGAAATCTGTCTCGACCTGAGCAGTCGACCGATAGGCCTGATGATCGCCTACGCCGACGATCCGGAAAAAACCGACGAAGTGATGCGTGACGGTTTCTACCACACTGGCGACACCGCTTCGATTGACGCCGATGGTTACATCACCTACGTCGGTCGTGCCGACGACGTGTTCAAAGCCTCGGATTACCGGATCAGCCCGTTCGAACTGGAAAGCGTACTGATCGAACACGAAGCGGTCGCCGAAGCCGCCGTCGTCCCAAGTCCCGATCCGCTACGGTTGGCGGTGCCGAAGGCGTTCCTGACCCTGCGGGCGGGTTTTCAGCCTGGACCGGAACTGGCTCGCGATATTTTCATTTTCCTGCGCAGTCACTTGTCGCCCTACAAGCGCATTCGCCGGCTCGAATTCGGCGAATTGCCGAAAACCATTTCCGGCAAGATCAGGCGTGTCGAATTGCGTAAAGGCGAACAGGACAAGGGCGCCAACCGCGGCAGCCTGGAATTCTACGAGGACGATTTCCAGTACTGAGCAAGCCGACTTTCACGGCGGCGCCCTTCCGGCGCCGATGACGATGCACCAGCCGCCTGCGGGCGGCTGTGTCATTTGAGCATACGGCTTGTCAATGACTGACCTACAATCCTTAAACCAGAGACTAAAAGATCGCCATTCCGGCCTTGCTTGGACCGAGACTTGCCATGCGCCATTTTTACTTCTTGCTTTTCATCGTTGCCTGGTTTGGTCTGTTCGGTCGGGCATCGATTGCCGAGGAAAAGGCTCAGATGATCGATACCGCCGCCGAACTGCAAGCCGCAATGGAGGACGTCAACGCCACCTTGCGTCCTGGACCGCAGGATATCGACGTTGTCAGCCAGGCGCGGCTGAAATTACCGATAAATTTCGCTTTCGTTCCCGCTGCGGCGGCGACCCGTTTATTGACCGCTTTTGGCAACCGCCCGGGAAATGATCTGGTTGGTTTGGTCGTTCCGAGCAATGGCGATGACTGGTTGCTGGTCATCCGCTATATCGCCTCC
>JAEUOJ010000196.1 GCA_016789495.1 Accumulibacter sp.
ACCACTGGCCGATACCCCTAGCAACTCGCACATCGGTCGCACCGGATAGGAGCCGATATGCGCTTGGATCCACGCGTACTTCACATCGACTCCTTGGCGAAGTACGCCGCCGCTTTTTTTAGGATCTCTTTCTCCATTCGCAGCTTCGCAACCTCTTGCCGCAATCGCGTCGGCTCCGCTTCCAGTTCGCTCACCGGCCCTCTCGCCGACCCTTGGGTCGGCGCCTCGCCTCGACGCGCCCGCGCGACCCAGTTCGCCAACGTCTTCGCCGACATCTCCAACGACCGCGCCACCGCCGGAACGCTGTGCCCGCCATCAACCACCTGTTGCACCGCAGCCTTCCAAAACTCCGGCGGATGACTCCGATTCACTCTCTTCATGTCCAAACTCCACAAGGTCAAAATACCACACCTCGTGGCGTCCATTTTTCGGGTACCAGATCACAGGTACTCGGCGTGGGGACTTGATTCTACTTTGTCAGATTGCATTTCAATCTGAAGCTTCGAGCATAGCAGCTTGCTTGCGATAGGCGGATTCCATGGCTTGGCGCCGCCGTCGATGCCTGTCGATGATGGATGCGGCGAGGTCTTCGTCGGTGACGATCTTGGTGGGCAAGCGATGGCGCATGATGTCCACCAAGTCGCGGCAGGAGAGCAGATCAGCCGTCTCACGATGGGCCAGTCGCTGGTCAGAAACATGGTCGCAATCATGATCAGGGCCATGTGATGGTGCCACGCCTGCCAGCGGCGGACCTGATACTCGGCCATGCCGCAGGCGCTCTTGGTTTTCTGAAAGGAGTGCTCGACGAAATGGCGCGCTCCCTGCATTTCCGCTAGGCGGCGCAAGGACGCCCCGGGCTTGGCATTGGACAGGCCGAACTTGAGTTTCGTCCCATCGATTTCCCGTCATGCCAGGAGATGCCAGCGGCTTGCCGACGGCACCTCACCGTCCCATACCCATACCCATACCCGCTGGCTGAGAGAGTCAGCTATCACCTCGCCCTTCTCGCCATCACGGATCGACAGGCGCCCCCAAGCGGTTGCCGAGGGCGCGGCTGCCCACTCCGCCACCGTCATGGACACCGCCGCGGTCTGCCGCCGACGGGGCGCTCGACCCTTGGACGAACGACGAGGATGTAGTGGTTGATAGCGGCTGTCGGCTACGGTTTCCGCCATGCACTCCAGGTTACGCCGGGAACTCTGGAACAGCCCATGCAGATACTGGCGCGCGGTGTCTTCTCCCGAACGGGTCCGGCTTTGAAAGCACGGGAGACAGGGCGTGAAGTGCGACGCAAAGTGCGCTAGAGCCGAAGCAACTCGCGAAGATATGCTATAGACGTATTTGAGTTGGCATTGTCAATTACAACTCAATGAATTTATTGAACAATCACGATATAATACATTTTACCACATGACAAATGCAGATCGGGCAAGAGTGAAAGACGAATCTGACAAAGTAGAATTATCCTCCTGTCCGAATTTCCGGGGCCCGCTCTCTCTGCCTCGCACGCAACGCCCCCCGCTGGCTGTAGATGCTCCAAAAACACGGCTTCATTCCCGCCGCCGCTTGATCATCGTCTTCTCGCCTGGCCCTCCAGGGGATGCTTGGCCAGCAGTCCGTTCGCTCTCGGGTCTGCGTCCTTTCATAGTAACGCGACAACGATTGGCAAAACGCCAGGGTGCGTTCAGTAGTCGAAACCGGCCAGCCGCTGTTTGAGGTCGGCTGCAAGGCGCTGCAACTGCCCAGCGCGGACGGTTACCGAACTCACCGCAGCCGAGTTTTCTTCGGCCTTGTGCGCCACCGCCTCGACGTTGCTGGCGATGTCGATGGCGGCGACGCTCTGCTGCTGCATCGCCAGAGCGATGTCTCGGACGCGTTTGGCCGACGACTGCTCCTGGCGGCCGACCTCGGCGAAGATCTTGCGGACCTGCTCGGCGATTTCCGATTCGACGCGCTCTTCCTCGATGTTGCCGGCGATTGCCGTCGAGATATCCTTGACGACTCCGTTCATGCCGTCGACGATGTCGCGGATGGTGTTGACTTCCTTGTTGGTCCGTTCGGCGAGCTTCCTGACTTCATCGGCAACGACGGCAAAGCCGCGGCCGGCTTCACCCGCACGCGCCGCTTCGATCGCCGCATTGAGCGCCAGCAGGTTGGTCTGGTCGGCAATTTCATGGATTACCGAAACCAGGCCGTGGATATGGTTTGATTCGGTCGCCAGTTTCGACGCCAGCGCCGCCATGCGACCGCCCGCATCTCGCAGTTCGCCGGATTTCTTGGCTGACTGCTCCGCAAGCTTGATTCCTTCGCGGCTGGCATCGGCGGTGTGTTTCGAAATCTGTTCGGAATCTGCGGCAAGGTTCGCCGCCTGACCAACGCTGGTCGTCAACTCCTTGACCACCGAAGCCATCGACGCGGCCGCATCGCTCTGTGCAGTCGACGCGACGCTGACTTGGGCGATGGAATCGGAGAGGCCTGTAGCTGCGGCACTGACCTGGTCGGCGGTGGAGGCGGTTTCACGAATCAGTTGCTGCAGACGGGACATCATGTCGTTGAAAGCGTTGGCGATCTCGCCAATCTCGTCGGAACTTGTGGCTTCGATACGTCCAGTGAGGTCGACCTTGCCGGTGGCTATCTCACGTAGTGCCACTGTCATCCGTCGGATCGGGGCGACCACATGGCGCAGCAGGACTAGCACCATCGCCGCGACGATGCCGGCGATCGTAGTCGCGGCCAGCAACTTGAATAATTTGGCCGTCTGTTCACGGCTACGGGTCTCCGCTTCGACACGGGCTATCTCGTTGCGGATCGCTTCGCCGATCCGCCGCTCGCTCTCGCTCAGCGCCGCCATGCGGGCCTGTCCTTCAGCTTGGCGATTCTCGAGAAACACAGAACCGATGCCGACGACCGCAGCAACGTAGTCCTGATACGATCGGGCGAGATCTGTCTGTAGTTCCCCCTGCGCCGCAAGGCGCATCAGCACTTCGTCGGCGTCGGCGGCGGTTTTGGCGGCTGCGACGGCGTAGCTGTCGTCACGCGTCAGGATGCCACTCTTGACTGTCAATCAGCGTCCAATATTTTCCAGGTAACAGCGTCGAATTTTTTCCAGGTGTTCATGCGGTCTGAGTGGATTTCCGGCGCTGTTTGAAGCGGAAGGAATCGTTACCTGTCTCCAGGATGTCGCAGTGGTGGGTGATG
>JAEUOJ010000014.1 GCA_016789495.1 Accumulibacter sp.
CGTGTGGACCGATCAATCGGGCAACGATGGCAGCATTTATGGCGTCTATGGCCGCACGGTGAGCGCGGGCGGCGTGTTATCCGATGTTTTCCTGATCAATACCTACACCACCAGTTATCAGTATGAAGCGCGCGTCGCCACATTGAGCGATGGCGGGTTCGTGGTGGTGTGGCGTTCCGAGTCGCAGGACGGCAATGGCGCTGGTGTCTTCGGGCAACGCTACAATGCCGCCGGCAGCAAGGTTGGCAGTGAATTCCAGATCAACGAATCCACCGCCGGCGGTCAATACATGCCCGACGTGACGGGGCTGTCGACGGGTGGGTTCGTGGTCACCTGGTATAACGATAACTACGATGTCAGCGGCACGGGTACGACGTCGGACGTTTACCTCCGCGAATATGCGGCCGACGGCACGGCGATCGACGGCCAGCGCAAACTGGTCTCGAGCACCAACAGCACGGAATACCAGCCGGTGATCGCCGATCTCGGCGGCGGCAATTTCGTGGTCGCCTATGCCGACTGGAACACGGTCAGCGGCACGCCGGGCCTCAGCACTTACGAAATCACGCAGCAACTCTTCGGTAGCGCCGCGCAACTGCCGCGCCCCAGCGCCGCGCCGGTATTGGACGATGTGCGCACGCTGCGCACCTTGACCAACGTAGCAGGACCGAATTTTGCCGGTGATGTGCAGGTCATCGACAGTGATGTTCGTATCAGCGACGTCGATTCGGTCAATTTCAATACCGGGCAGTTTGTTGCGCAGCTTTTGAATGGCGCGACCGCCAGCGAAGCGCTGGGCATCCGCAATCAGGGCGTCGCTGCCGGGCAAATCGGGGTATCGGGAGCGAATGTCACCTATGGCGGGGTGACCATCGGCAGCTTCACCGGCGGTGGCGCGGGCGCGTCGACGCTGACAGTGACCTTCAATGCCAGCGCCGATCCGGCGGCGGTGCGTGCGTTGGTGGAAAACATTACTTACCAGAATACCAGCCCGCCCGCGGGAACGACCCATCGCTATGTCGGTTTCCGGCTCAGCGATGGCGATGGCGGTGTCAGCGACAGCCATCAGGTGCAGTTGACCATTCAAGCCAGTTTCACTCCCGCAAGCACCATCATCCTGGACGATCTGGCCAGCGAGGTGACGTTTACCGAAAGCCAGGCCAACGTCGGCGCGCGTATCGATGAGGCGTTGCAGTTCGATTACACCGGCCCCAATACCTTCAACGGCGGCAAGTTGCTGGCGCAGTTCATCAGTAGCACCGGGCGCACCGACGACCAATTGTCGATCCGTAACGAAGGTGCCGGTGCGGGCCAGGTGGGTGTGTCCGGCAACACGGTCAGTTACGGCGGTACCAACATCGGCACCATCAGTGGCACTTTGAATGGCGTCAACGGCGTCAATCTGGAAATCACGTTCAACGCCAGCGCGACAGCCGAGGGTATTGAACGGGTGGCCGAGAGTCTGGTTTATGGCAATAGCTCCGAGGGGCCCAATGCCGCACGCACCTTGCGCATCACGGTGAGCGACAGTGCGAATGTGACCAGTTCCGCACAAGATATCGTCATTACGGTGACGCCAGAAGCCGATCCCGCCGCCGCGGCTAAGCTCCTGAACGAGCGGCAGAGCAACACCTATGAAGGCGGTGATCAGACGACGCCCGCGGTGGCGCGGCTGGAGGGCGTGAATGCCGGCGGCTATGTGGTCACCTGGGTGTCGCAAGGCGCGCAGGATGGCGATTTGTACGGCGTGTTCGCGCAGCGTTACTCGGCCAGCGGCGCGGCGGTGGGCCCGGAGTTTCAAGTCAATACCCACACTTTGGGGTACCAGTACGAGCCGGCGGTGGCTGGCTTGAGTAACGGCGGCTACGTCGTTGCCTGGCGTAGCGATGGTCAGGATGGCAGTGGCGCTGGCGTTTACGCGCAGCGCTTTGACGCCAGCGGCGCGCCTGTGGGGGCGGAATTCCGAGCCAACACCACGATCAGCGGCAACCAGTATCAGCCCGCGGTGGTGGCCTTGTCCGGCGGGGGCTTCGTCATTGCTTGGTATGACGATGGTTTGAGCGATGTGCGCGCGCAACGTTATGCAGCGGATGGTAGCTCGGCAGGCGCCGAATTCACGATCAATACCCTGATCACCAGCTGGCAGTTCGAGCCGCAACTGTCCGCGCTGTCCACGGGCGGTTTTGTCGCCGTCTGGACCAGTACGGATGCCAATGGGCAAGGCATCGCGGCGCAACGTTTCGATGCCTCGGGCAGCAAAGTCGGGCCCGAGATCGCGGTCAATACGACCACCACCGGTACGCAAAACACGCCCGATGTGGCGGGTCTTTCGGCCGGTGGGTTTGTCACTGTCTGGGAATCCGGTAATTCGGTGTTCATTCAGCGGTTC
Source organism: Accumulibacter sp. (assembly GCA_016789495.1). Taxonomy (GTDB): domain Bacteria; phylum Pseudomonadota; class Gammaproteobacteria; order Burkholderiales; family Rhodocyclaceae; genus Accumulibacter. The sequence continues at coordinate 2,390 of JAEUOJ010000014.1, forward strand.
GACGGGGCCGGTAACAAGGTCGGCCCGGAAATCCTGGTCAATAACGTCACCGATACGCCCGCCAACACCGGTGGCGCTTCGACCAGCGTCGCCGCCCTCGCCAGCGGCGGTTTCGTGGTGACTTGGGGTAGTTCCAACAACGGGGTGCTGGGCGGCAGCGGCTACGATGTGTTTATGCAGCAGTTCGATGCGGCAGGGGTCAAGATCGACGGCGCGCGCTTGGTCAACACCACCACTGCCAGCACCCAGTACGTGTCGGATATCGCCGCACTGAGCGGCGAAAACTTTGTCATTTCCTGGCAGGGTTACAACCAGGAGCTGGGAGGCACGGACAATACCTACGGCGTGTTCCATCAACTGTTCGGCACGGCGGGAAGCATTGTCCAGGGCTCGGCGCCGGTGATCTCTGACCTCACCGCCAGCGTCACCTTCGCCGAAAATCTGGTCAATGCGGCGCCGCAATTGATTGACAGCGGGATCAGCGTCACCGACAGCGATTCGCCCAACTTCGACGGCGGGCGTCTGTGGGTCAGCGTGATCTCCGGCTACGGCGATGTATTGCAGGCGCAACTGCCTGACAACCTCGTTGCGCAAGACCAGCTCGGCCTGCGCAATCAAGGGACGGGCGCGGGTCAGGTGGGCTTGTCGGGTGGCAACGTCACCTACGGTGGCGTCATCATCGGCACCCTGATCGCCAACGGCGGCAACGGCGCCGACCTGGTGGTGCAGTTCAACGCCAACGCCAGCGCGCAGGCGGTGGAGGCGGTGATCGAGAATCTCACCTACGCCAACACCTCGTCGGCGCCGGTGGCCAGCCGCATCATCAGCGTCAGCGTCAGTGATGGCGACGGGTCGACCAGCGTGCCGCGCACCGTGCAAATCAATGTCACCCCCGACTTTGACGGTACGCGTCCCTTGTTCACCAACGAAATCGTCAACACCTATCGTCCTGACACCCAAGACAGCCCGGCCATGGCGCGTTTGTCCGATGGGGGCTATGTCACTGTCTGGCAATCCAACCTGCAGGATGGGTGGAACAACGGTGTCTACGGGCAACGCTACGATGCCAAGGGCGTGCCTGTTGGCAGCGAGTTTCAGATCAATACCTATACCCCGGGCCAGCAGTACGAGCCCACTGTCGCCGGCTTGAACGGCGGCGGCTTCGTGGTGGCGTGGCGCTCCGACGGACAGGACGGCAGCGGCGCGGGTGTGTACGCACAACGCTTCGATGGCAACGGTGTGCCGGTCGGCAACGAGTTTCTGGTTAACAGTACGACCAGCAGCAACCAATATCAGCCGACCATCGTCGGAACGGCGGATGGTGGTTTCGTCGTCGCGTGGTACCACGATTCCGCGAGCGCGGGCGGCGATTATTACGACGTATTTTTCCAGCGCTACAACGCCAGCGGCGTGGCACAGGGTGGCGAAACTCGCGGCAATCCGGCGGGTTTGGGGTTCATCGCGCAAAGCGAGCCGAGCCTGGCGGCCCTGACGGGTGGCGGGTTTGTCCTGACCTGGACCGACGGGTCGACCGATGGCAGCGGCAACGGCGTGTTCGCCCAGCGCTTCAATGCCAGTGGCACGACAGCGGGTGGCGCGTTCCAGGTCAATACCTACACTGTCGGCGACCAGTCCGACTCGCATGTGGTGGGCTTGACCGGTGGCGGCTTCGTCGTGGTGTGGCGCTCCACCAGCCAGGACGGTGGCGGCAGCTACGGCGTGTTCGGGCAGATCTATAACAGCGCCGGCGTGGCCGTGGGCGGTGAATTTCGGATCAACACGGATACGGCGGGCAATGAATACGAGCCGACGGTCACCGCCCTGTCGCATGGTGGGTTCGCGGTGGCATGGAATGATGATGGCCGCATCACCGTCCAGCAATTCGATGCGAATGGTTTGCGACTGGATGGCCCCGCGCTCGTGGATACGCACGATGCCAACGGTGCCGGTTCCGCGCCCGTTGTGCTGGGACTCGCCAACGGCGCATTCGTTGTCAGTTGGACCGACTACGACTACCCTGCGAGCGGCGGCGACAACACCTATCAAATATTCCAGCAGCTTTATGGCAATCCCGCGGACTTCGCGCGCCAGACCAATCCACAGCTGGTGGATGTGACGCCCAGCGTCACGTTTGCCGAGAATGCCGTCAATGCCGCGCCGCAGTTGATCGATCCCGGCGTTGGTTTGTTCGACCCCGATTCGGCCAACTTCGGTGGTGGCATACTCGAGGTCAATTACCTCACCGACTATGGTGCGCAGGACCAGTTGGGTTTGCAGGGGCTGGATAATCAGGACCAGCTCGGCATCCGCAACGAAGGCAATGGACCGGGACAGGTGGGCGTCGCCGGCAATACGGTCAGCTTTGCCGGCGTGGCCATCGGCACCATCCTCAGCAATGGCGCCAACGGCGACAAGCTGACGGTACAGTTCAACACCAATGCCACGCCCGATGCCGTCGAGCAGGTGATCGAAAACCTCACTTACGCCAATACGGTGTCGAACCCGATTGCCAGCCGCACGATCTCGATTCGCGTCAGCGACGGCGATGGCGGTGCGAGCGAAGCGCGTTCGGTGCAGATCAACGTCACGCCGCAAACCGACGGCGCGGTGCCGGTTGGTTTGGAGCGGATCGTTAACAGCGCGCGAGGCGGTGAACAAGTCGAACCGGCGGTGGCGCGTCTGTCGGACGGCGGCTATGTCGTCGTGTGGGTCGATCAAAGCGGCAACGACAGTTCGTCGTATGGCGTTTATGGTCAGCGTTATGACGCCAACGACAACGCCGTCGGTCCTGAATTCCGGGCCAATACATTTACCGCTGGCGCTCAGTATGAGGCGCAGGTCGCGGGTTTGACTGGGGGAGGGTTCGTTGTCGTCTGGCGTTCCGACAGTCAGGACGGCAGCGGTGCGGGGGTTTATGCGCAGCGCTATAACGATGCCGGCGCGGCAGTCGGTCCGGAGTTTCGTGTCAATACCACCACACCACAGAACCAATACATGACGCAAATAGCCGCGACCAGCGATGGCGGCTTCGTGGTGACGTGGTACCACGACTACTACAATGCGACGTTTACCGAGTTGGGCGATATTTTCTTCCAGCGCTACAACGCGAGCGGTGTGGCGCTGGGTGCCGAGACACGCGCCAATCCGGCGGGGCTGGGGACGAACTACCAATATCAGCCCAGCATCGCCTGGAATGCCGATGGCTCGGGGTTCGTGGTGGTATGGCGTGACGACGCGGGAGACGGCAGCGGCGCCGGCGTCTTCGGCCAACGCTTCGACGCCAGCGGGGCGACGCTGGGTGGTCGCTTCCAGATCAACTCGTACACCACCAGCACCCAGGAGCACCCGTCGGTGGCCACGCTCAAGGGCGGCGGCTTCATTGTGGTGTGGGAGTCGGAAGGCCAAGATCTGAGCAGCACGGGAATTTACGCACAGCGTTACGATGCCGCGGGCGTCAGAGTGGGCGCGGAGTTCCGCGTCAATACCACCATCAACAACACTCAGAACGACCCGCATGTCGCGGCCTTGGAAAACGGCGGCTGGGTGGTGACCTGGACGGACAGCAACGGCACCGACGGCAGCGGCTGGGCGGTGATGATGCAACAATACAACGCCGCGGGCCAGGCGATCGACCACGAAACGGTGGTCAATAGCTATCGTTTCTCGACGCAGAACAATCCTGCCATTGCTAGCATGGCCGACGGCGGCTTCGTGATCGCCTACGCCGGTTATATCGCGTCCTATGATGGCAATGGCGACGGGCTGCCGGACGGCGGCAACGATACGCAGGAAATCCGCCTACAGCGCTTCAGCAACACGGCGCCGACCATCAGTGACGTGGCGCTCATCACCAACGAGGAGCAGGTGACGACGCTGAGTTATGCGCTGTTCGATTCGGGCTTCAACGACCCGGACGGCCAGCCATTGGTGGCGATCAAGATCACCACCTTGCCCGGCGAAGGCACCTTGCGGCTGAACAACATTCCGGTCACGATCAACCAGGAAATCCAGGCGGCCGATCTTCAAGCCGGCTTGCTGACGTATCAAGGCAACCTCGATTACTTCGGGCTCGACCAGTTCCGCTGGACGGGTTCGGATGGCATCGCGTTCGCGGCAACGCCGGTGTTCACCAACATCAATGTCCAGAACGTCAATGACGGACCGCGCTTGGAAGCAGGTAACACCGGCAACTCCAGCGAGGGTGCTTTCTTCAGTCGCGCCATCATCTTGGGCGACCCTGATCCTGAAGGTCATCAACTGACTATCGACTGGGGGGATGGTACGGCGCCGCAGGTCTTCGGCGTCGCCAATACGCCCTCGCACAACATCGGCCACACCTATTACGAAAACGCCACATATGCCGTGACGGTTACGGCCAACGATCAGCAAGGCCAGCCCAATAGCATCGAGGTCGATAGCTTCCAGGTGGTCGTGGCCAACGCCGCTCCCACGATTTCGCTCAGCGGTAATGCGACCGTGGTGCAGGGCAACGTGTATACGCTTGACCTGGGCGATCCGGTGGATCCGGCCAACTTCGGCGGTCCGATCCGGGACACGGTGACCGAATATCGCATCAATTGGGGCGACGGCACACCGCTGGAGATTTACAGCGCCGCGGCCCTGCCGGCCAACGGCATTCTCACGCATGCCTATGGTGTCGCGGGGACGCAAACCATTACCGTGACGCTGGTGGACGAAGATGGGATGCATGCCAACGCCGGCAGCAAAACCATTACCGTCGCGCCACCGGCCGAAGTATTGACGGTCAATGCGGGTGCGGATATCGGGGTGAACGAAGGAGCGCTCTTCTCCAAGACGATCACATTCACCGATCCGACGGATACCAATGCAAACGGCCGCACATACGCTGTGAACTGGGGCGACGGACAAACCAGTACCGGTTCTGTGGGCGCGGGTGTGTTCTCGTTCAACATCGGACATACCTATGCCGATGGTGCCAACAACTATACGGCCACCGTGACGGTTGACGACGATGGCGCGCAACAAGGCAGCGATGGCTTTGCCGTCAGCGTCAACAACATCGCGCCGACGGTGTCGGTCGCTGGCGCGGGTTCGGTCAACGAAGGCAGCGTTTACAGTGTCAATCTCACCCGCTTCGATCCGGGCAGCGATACGGCGACACAATATACCGTGCATTGGGGCGATGGCACGGCGGATACGGTGCTTACCGCGGCCCAACTCGCGGCGCAAGCGGGCAACGTAACGCATACCTATGGCGACGGTAACGCCAGTCGGACGATCACGGTCGATGTGGTCGACGAAGACGGCACGTGGCTTGTGGCGGGTTCCCACAATGTTTTCGTCGGCAACGTCGCTCCCACCGCCAGTCTTACCGGGGCGGACACGATCAACGAAGGCAGCGTCTACACCCTGAACGTTGGGCCGATCAGCGACCCGGGCAGCGACACGCGCACCGCGTACGCCATAAACTGGGGCGATGGCAACACGGATACCCTCAGCGCGGCGCAGTGGGCGGCG
>JAEUOJ010000167.1 GCA_016789495.1 Accumulibacter sp.
CAGGTCGCTTATTGAATCGATGAACTAAAAACGCCGCAGGAATGGATTAAAGTTTGCTTGTCGTTCGCCGTTAGTAGGTTCGAGAACAACCGTTTTGTGGGAGCACCACCGTGAAAATTGACAGCACACTGACCACGGCGACCAAAATCAGCGAGACGCGCAGCCGGCCAACGGTCAGCAAAGCGGATGCGGGTGCCGCCGCCGAAGTGCACCTCAGCCATCTGGCGACGCAACTTCAGTCGACCAACGAATCCTCGTCGACCTTTGACGCCGAACGGGTCGCCGAAATCAAGCAGGCGATCGCCGACGGGCGATTCACCATCAACGCCGGCGCCATCGCCGATCGGCTGATCGCCTCAGCCAGTGAGCTGGTCAACAAGCAGCCGAATTGAGTCCCGGCATGACCATGACCGGCTCCGCCGTCCCGTTCACCACCACGGTCGGCGCCGAATGCGAAATGCTCAAGATGTTCATCGGCCTGCTCGAACGCGAGCGGCAACTGCTGCTCGCCGGTTCCGTCGATGACTTGCCGCAACTGGTCGAAGAAAAAAACGGCCTGGCCCGGCAACTGGCCGACCTGGGCAAGCGGCGCAACCACATTCTGGCCGGCGCCGGCTGGCATGGCGAAACCGCCGAACTCGAAGGCTGGCTGCAGTCGCAGCCAACTGAATCGTCGGCGATCGCCTTGTGGTCGACGCTGCGACTGTTGGCCGCTCAGGCGCGGGATCTGAATTTGGCGAACGGCGAGTTGATCCGCGTGCGGCTGCAGCACAACTCGCTGGCTCTGGAGACCCTGCTCGGACACGCCGGTACACCGAAGCTGTACGGTTCCGATGGGCAAAGCCGTCAGCACGGCGTGGGGCGGATCAGTTTCAGCGTTTGAATCGCTGCCCGGATTCGCCATGGGCAGTGGCGGTCCTTGGCAGCCCTCCTGCCTCACATCAACACGATGTCGAATTGCTCCTGCCAGTAGCTTGGTTCGGCCTGCAGGGAAATCGGTTTGCCGATGAAGTCGGAAAGCATGGCCAGCGCTTGCGATTCTTCGTCCAGGAAGCGGTCGATGACCGACTGGCTGCCGAGGACGCGGTATTCGCGGGCATTGAACTGACGCGCTTCGCGCAACAGTTCGCGGAGGATTTCGTAACACACGGTGCGCGCCGTTTTCACCTCGCCGCGCCCGCCACAGGTGGGACATTCCTCGCACAGCACGTGCGACAGCGATTCGCGGGTTCGCTTGCGGGTCATTTCGACCAACCCCAGGGCGGTGAAGCCGTTGACCGTCAGCCGGGTGTGGTCACGAGACAGCGCCTTGTTGAATTCGCTGAGCACCGCCGCACGGTGTTCGTCGTTCTCCATGTCGATGAAATCGATGATGATGATTCCACCGAGATTGCGCAGGCGTAACTGACGGGCGATCGTTTGCGCCGCTTCGAGATTGGTCTTGAAAATGGTGTCGTCAAAATTGCGCACGCCGACAAAGCCACCGGTATTGACGTCGATGGTGGTCATCGCTTCGGTCTGATCGATGATCAGGTAGCCGCCGGATTTCAAATCGACACGGCGGGCGAGGGCTTTCTGAAGTTCGTCCTCGACGCCGTGCAGGTCGAACAGCGGCCGCTCGCCGACATAATGTTCGAGCAGCGGCTGCACCGTCGGGGTGTACTCGCTGGCAAACCCGTTGAGCCGCTGGAAGTTTTCGCGCGAATCGATGACGATGCCAACGGTCTCAGGATTGACGAAGTCGCGCAGCACCCGCTGCGCCAGCGACAATTCCTGGTACAGCAGACTGGGCGGGGCGACGAGTGTCGATTGGCTTTTGATATCACGCCAGATTTTGCGCAGGTACTCGATATCCTTCACCAGTTCGGCTTCGCTGGCGGTTTCGGCCATCGTCCGGACGATGAAGCCGCCGGTTTCTTCGCTGGGGACCAATCGGCCGAGCTTTTCGCGCAACGCTTCGCGCTCCGATTCGCGCTCGATGCGCTGTGAAATGCCGATATGTTTGTCCTGCGGCAAGTAGACCAGCATCCGGCCGGCGATCGACACTTGCGTGGACAGCCGCGCTCCCTTGCTGCCCATCGGATCCTTGATCACCTGGACGAGAAGGCTTTGACCTTCGACGAGCAGACGCTCGATCGGCCGCGCGGGTTCGTCGTTGCTACGGGGTTCGCGAATGTCGGCGACGTGGAGAAAAGCGGTTCGATCGAGACCGATGTCGATGAACGCGGATTGCATTCCCGGCAAGATGCGCGCAATGCGCCCAAGGTAGACATTGCCGACGTAGCCGCGACTGGCGCTGCGCTCGATGTGCAATTCCTGGACGACGCCCTGGTGCATCACGGCGACACGCGTTTCCTGCGGAGTGAAATTGATCAGAATTTCTTCGGACATGAGGGTCGATGTGGGGAATGCGGGTAGAATCCGGCGCTTGTCGTGGCATTGGCAACCGCCATTCTACCCTGCCCGAACCTCACACCGAATGTCGGTCACCGCATCATCCTTCGCCACGTCCATGCACGCCCCCGAATTGCTCGCTCCCGCCGGTTCGCTGTCGATGCTGCGTACGGCATTGGCTTATGGCGCGGATGCGGTTTATGCCGGTCAACCCCGCTATAGCCTGCGGGTGCGCAACAATGCCTTTGGCGATCTGGCGGCCCTTGGTCAGGCGATCGACGAGGCGCACGCCGCCGGCCGCAAGTTCTACGTCGTCAGCAATCTGTTGCCGCACAACAGCAAGGTGCGTACTTACCTTGACGACATGGCGCCGGTGGTGGCGCTGCGGCCGGACGCGCTGATCATGGCCGACCCCGGTCTGATCGACCTGGTCCGGGAAACCTGGCCCGAGATGCCGATCCATCTTTCGGTGCAGGCGAATACGGTGAACTTCCTGGCCGTCCGCTTCTGGCGCCGTCTCGGCCTGCGGCGCGTGATCCTCTCCCGAGAACTCTCGATCGAGGAAATCGCCGAAATTCGTGACGAATGTCCCGATATCGAGCTGGAAGTGTTCGTCCATGGCGCGCTGTGCATCGCCTATTCCGGTCGTTGCCTGCTGTCCGGCTATTTCAACCATCGCGACGCCAATCAGGGAAGCTGCACCAACTCCTGTCGCTGGCAATACCAGGTTTTGGCCGCCGAAGACGATGCCAGCGGCGATCGTCATCGCGGTCAACCTTCCGCCGGCGAGGCCGTCGCCAAGTCGTGGCTGCTTGAAGAACGTGAAAGACCAGGCGCGCTGCTGCCGATCGACGAGGACGAGCACGGCACGTACATCCTCAATTCAAAAGACCTGCGCGCCGTCGAGCATATCCGGCGCTTGCTCGAGATTGGCGTCAATTCGCTGAAAATCGAGGGACGCACCAAGTCGGCGTATTACGTGGCACGGACGACCCAGGTTTACCGGCGGGCAATCGACGATGCCGCCGCTGGTCGGCCTTTCGATCCGTCGCTGCTTGGCGAACTCGAAGGGCTGGCCAATCGCGGCTACACCGACGGTTTTTATCAGCGTCATCACGATACGCAGCGACAGAATTATCTGCGCGGCCACTCCGAATCGGGGCGCAGCCTGTATGTCGGCGACGTGCTGGCCTGGGACGCGGCACGTCAGCGGGCGCTGGTTGAAGTCAAAAATCGCTTTGCGGTTGGTGATCGCCTGGAAGTGATCCACCCTTCCGGCAATCAACGGATCACCGTCGAAACGATGGTCGATGCCGATGGCGCCGAAGTCCGCGTGGCGCCCGGCAACGGCCACCGGGTATGGATTCGGCTGCCGAACGAATTGCCCGGCGCGATGCTTGCCCGCTTCATTGCAGCTCCTGACGGACGATGACCGGCAGACACCTGTTCGTTGATATCTCGGCGCATGGTTTCGGACATCTGGCGCAAGTCGCGCCGGTACTCGACGCACTGGTCGAGCGGCGACCGGATTTGCGGCTCACCCTGCGCAGCGGGCTGCCGATCGAACGATTGCGTTCGCGTCTGAAGCCACGGTTCACCCATCTCGCCGGCAGCAGCGATTTCGGCTACGTGATGCACGATGCGGTCAACATCGACTTGCCGGCCACGGCGGCGGCGTATCGCCGACAACACGCCGATTGGTCCGATCGCGTCGAGCACGAAGCGGCATTTCTCCGCGCTTTGCGCCCCGATCTGGTCTTGAGCGATGTCGCCTACCTGCCATTGGCCGGCGCGGCGCGGCTGGGACTGCCGGCGGTGGCGATGTGTTCGCTCAACTGGGCCGAACTGTTCGCCCACTTCTACGGCCAGGAATGCTGGGCACCGACGATCCATCAGCAAATTCTGGCCGCCTACCGCAGCGCCAGCTATTTTTTACGCCTGACGCCAGCAATGCCGATGGCCGACCTGCCCAACCGACGCAGCATCGCCCCGGTGGCGACGCTCGGCGAAGACCGTCGCCAATGGTTGCGCCGTCAACTGCGCTGCGCCGACGACGAACGGGTGGTATGGATCGGCTTTGGCGGTTTCGACCGCCCCTTGCCGATCGATCATTGGCGACCGCAGCCCGGCTGCCGCTGGTTGATTCCGCAGGCCTGGGCCAGTTCGCGGGCCGATACGACCGCCATCGAAACGCTCGAGCTATCGATTGCCGATCTGATGGCTTCGGTCGATGCCGTGATCACCAAACCGGGCTACGGAACATTCAGCGAAGCGGCCTGCAACGGGACCGCGGTCATTTACCAGCGACGTCCCGACTGGCCCGAGCAGGATTGCCTGATCGATTGGCTGCAAGGCAATGCCCGTTGCCAGGAAATCAAGCCGACCGATCTGTTGGCCGGAGAACTGACGGCAGCACTGGCCGCAGTGTGGCGTCAGCCGCTTCCGCCGCGTCCACGCCCGTCGGGCGCAGCGGAAGCGACCGAAATTCTGCTGACCTGCTTGCCCTGAACCGAAGGCCGTAAATGGAAAAAGCCTCTGAAGCCCTCCCGCCCATACAAAGGAACCTCTGTAGCTTTCCTTCGCTCTCACGATTAAAGAAACCATGATCAATTGATCCTCTCGCGGAAGGCGGTCTGAACCGCCCCAGGAATGGAGGAGGCTCCATTACCTGAGAGAATGGAGGGGTCTATGTCGTTTCGTGTGGAACAGGCAGTGGTGTTGCGAATTTGAGGGGGCGGTGATGTCAAGGGCGGACGCAGTCC
>JAEUOJ010000027.1 GCA_016789495.1 Accumulibacter sp.
AATCAGCTCCTTGATCTGCCGGTACAGGGGGCTGAAGGTGGGAGAATGCAATGGCAACGACCGGCTCATGAGTTGCCATTTCAGCACACTTTGCCCATAACGTCCATGTATCTTAATAATGCAAAATATCTTATATAAGACATCAGATATGTTTGACACTCGACGATGCGCCGCCTTATGATTCGACCAGTTTGTCACTTTGACAAAACGTGGGTTTTGTGAATTACGCCAGTCGCCTTTTTGCGCAGTTTTTCTGATTGATCTTATTGATCTGATTGATTCTTCTTGCTCACCACTAGACAGGAGCCGCATCATGTCCAAAGCCCCCATGCGCGTCGCGGTCACCGGCGCCGCCGGTCAAATCGGTTACAGCCTGCTTTTCCGGATCGCTTCCGGAGAAATGCTAGGCAAGGACCAGCCGGTCATTCTTCAATTGCTCGACCTGCCGCAAGCTCAGAAGGCTTGCCAAGGCGTGATCATGGAACTCGAAGACTGCGCGTTCCCGCTGTTGGCCGGCATGTTCGCCACCGATGACCCGGCGGCCGCATTCAAGGACGCCGACGTCTGCCTGCTGGTTGGCGCTCGCCCGCGTGGGCCGGGAATGGAGCGGGCCGACCTGCTGACCGCCAACGGCGCCATCTTCACCGTCCAGGGCAAGGCCATTGCCGAAAACGCCAAGGAGGACGTACGGGTCCTGGTGGTCGGCAACCCTTGCAACACCAACGCGCTGATCGCCGGCGCGGCGGCGCGCAAAGTCGGCCGCACCAATCCGGCCAACTACCACGGCATGCTGCGTCTCGACCACAATCGTGCCTTGTCGCAACTCGCCGCCAAGACCGGCCGGCCGGTTGCCAGCTTCAAGCAGTTGGTGGTCTGGGGGAACCATTCGCCGACGATGTATGCCGACTATCGTCACTGCACGTCGAATGGTGAGAACGTCAAGCAACTGATCAACGACGCCGAGTGGAACAACGACGTTTTCCTGCCGACCGTCGGCAAGCGCGGAGCGGCGATCATCGATGCTCGTGGTCTGTCTTCGGCGGCCTCGGCCGCCAACGCGGCGATTGATCACGTTCGCGATTGGGTCCTCGGTTCGGACGAGTGGGTGACGATGGGCGTGCCTTCCGACGGTTCTTATGGCATCCCGGCCGGCATCGTTTATGGCTTCCCCTGCGAGTGCAAAGGGGGCAGTTTCAAGATCATCCAGGGCATCGAAATCGACGATTATTCGCGCGAAAAAATGAACAAGACGCTTAAAGAGTTGACCGACGAAGCCGACGCCGTTAAAGACATGCTGTAAACCTTTCTCCTGGTGCACTTGGCCGCGGCTCGTCCGCGGCTTTTTTCGTTTGTCGTTGCGCGCCGCCTGGCGCCAAAACAGCCGATTGCCACTGTTATGGAGGCGTGCCCGCCATGCGTCATCCCAGTCAAGTCCTCTTTGCCGGCGAGAAAAATTTTCCTCTGCTGCCGGCCGTCGATCACTATGCCGGTTCTGAAAAGCTGATCCGCAAGGCCCTTGCAATGCAACAGAAGCTCGGGCCGATCTTCGACATCACCTGCGACTGCGAGGACGGCGCGCATGCCGGTGCCAACCGCCAGCACGCTGAAATGGTTGCCGCCTTCATCGCTGGTGAGGAAAATCACCACGGTCGGGTGGGAGTGCGCATACACGATGTCTCTCACCCCCACTGGCAGCAAGACCTGGAGATCATCATTCCCATCACCGGCAGCCGCTTGGCATTTGTTACCCTGCCCAAAGTCAACGGCAGTGAGGATGTCAGACTGTTGATGCGCCACCTCGACCGGATTTGCGCCACGGCCGGTCTGCTGCGCTCGATCCCGCTGCACGTCCTAATCGAAACGCACGGCGCCTTACGCCAGGTGTGGGAGATCGCCGCCATTCCAACGGTCGAGTCGCTCGATTTCGGGCTGATGGACTTTGTCAGCGGCCATCACGGCGCCATTCCGGCAACGGCGATGAGCAGCCCCGGCCAGTTCGAGCATCCGCTGATCGTCCGTGCCAAGAGCGAAATCGCCAGCGCCGCACTCGCCAATGGCGTCGTTCCCTCGCACAACGTCACCACCGAACTCCGCGACCTTGCCCATATCCGGAACGACGCCCGCAGAGCACGCGAGGAATTCGGCTTTCTACGGATGTGGAGCATCCATCCGAATCAGATCATGCCGATCATCGAAGCGATGCGCCCGGACTTTTCCGAAGTCGAAACCGCCGCCGCCATCCTCGTTGCAGCACAGAACGTCGATTGGGCACCGATCGAACACCAGGATCGTCTGCACGACCGCGCCTCGTACCGCTATTACTGGGAACTGTTGGCGCGCGCCCAGGCGACCGGCATGACCATCCCATCGGAAGCGCTGTCGCGCTTTTTCAACTGATTCGAACGTTATTCGATCTTCACGCAGACTCGAGGACTGTCATGCCCGCAGGTACTTGGAAGAAGTCGCCACAGTGCCTTGTGGAACGGTTTGCCGCAGCCCTTCCGGACCACCCTGAACTGGTCAGGAAACCAATGTTCGGTTACCCCGCCGCCTTCATCCATGGCAACATGGTCTGTGGACTCTTTCAAGACTCGGTGGTCGCGCGCCTGGGCAAGGACGGCGCCGCCAAGGTCATCGCGGAGGAGGGCGCGACTCAATTTGCTCCCATGGCTGGCCGAAGCATGACCGGTTACGTCGTAGTACCATCAGCTGACGCGGAAAGTCCCACAACGCTCGGGCCATGGCTCCTCAAAGCACTTGAATACGCATTGACGCTGCCACCCAAGTCTTCGGCTACGTCGGCAAAGAAGGTGGCTTCGGCAAAGCCTGCGCGTCAGGCACGTAGATGACGTCTATTGCGCCTCGTCCAGCTGGACCCGACGACGGGTCCACTGGACCGCCGTCGGGTCCGTTGGGCTCGAGTGTTAAACCTTACCGGAAAACTTGTTCATGTTCACCGCCGAATTTCTGTTCACTTCCCTCATCGTCGTGCTCATCCCTGGCACCGGAGTCGTCTTCACCGTGTCCGCGGGTCTGGCACAAGGCCGGCGCGCCAGCTTCTTCGCCTCTGTTGGCTGCACACTGGGCATTGTCCCGCACCTCCTGGCAACCATTCTCGGCTTGGCCGCGATAATGCACACCAGCGCGCTGGCATTCCAAGTTCTCAAATACGCAGGCGTCGCCTACCTCTTCTATCTGGCCGTCGCGACTTGGCGGGATCGTTCAGCCTTCGCAGTCCAATCCATGCACGGCAAGGGCAGCGCGCTGGGTCTGGTCACCAAAGCCTTTCTGCTGAACATCCTCAATCCAAAGCTCACCATCTTTTTCCTGGCATTCCTGCCCCAGTTTGTAGAGCCGCGAGCCGCCTCGCCAATATTGCAGTTGATTGCGCTGAGCGCGGTATTCATGGCCATGACCTTTGGGGTGTTCGTCGTTTATGGTTTCCTGGCGCATGCCTTTCGCCAAGCGGTCATCGAATCACCGCGCGTTCAGGCTTGGCTACGTCGCGGTTTCGCTGCGGTATTTGCAGGTCTCGGCGCGCAACTGGCTGCGTCCGAGCGGTGAGGCCGACAGTTCCATCAACCGGACACGATACGCTGGACCGGCGCTGGGCGTCACTTCATTCTCATCCAGCGCTGGCCCATCGCGTCCGGTAAGTTCCTGGAAAATGAATGCGCCGCGGTGGAGCGTTGATGATCCGTAGCCAAGCGATGTCGAAACGGTTTGATCATCACACTGAAGAAATTCCGGCGAAGGCCTCGGCATGGGTGCAGAATGAGGGTTCGTAAAGTTCCATTGGACACGTTAGGCGTTAATATTGGACAGTCTCATCTTGTACACTCTGGTCTCTCCAGCACAGGCGGTGCAGGCGGGTACATCGACTGGGTGGTGCGACTAAGGAAAACACTCTCCATGAAACGGCATGACCGAGCTTTGTTGATGGGCCTGCTGTTATTGCCGGGGTTTCCCGCGGCGGCGCAGGACATTTATAAATGTAGCGATCCCGATGGCCGCGTGACCTACTCCAACATTCCGAGTAGAACTTGCCGCAAACTGCTGCTTGATCCGGTGAATGTGGCGCCTGCGGCGAAGTCGACCGCCAAGTCTGGAGCCAGTTCGGCGGCCAAATCGACGGCCACCCCGGCCAGTTTTCCAAAAGTGGACGACCAAACGCAAAAGTCCCGCGATAGTGATCGCAGACGGATCCTCGAAAATGAATTGGCCGCAGAACAGAAAAATGTCGAGCAGGCGCGAAAGGAACTCGCCGAGCAAGAGGGGGTCGTTTTGCCCAGTGAGCGGATGCAGGGTGGTACGATCAGTGGCGGCAAAGTGCAGGAGCGCATTCAACAGTACAAGGATAAATTGGCTTTGCATCAACGCAACGTCGAAGCCATCAGCAAAGAGATTGCCAATCTGCGCTGATCTGCGGCGAACCGCCGTGGGTTGCATGAACGTTTACCGATGATCGACAATCCTGCCGCCGGACCTTTCGGTGGTCTCGACTTACTGTCTTCGGCGGTGGTGCTGCTCGACGAGTCGTTGCTCATTCGGCATATGAACCCGGCAGCGGAAAATCTGCTGGCGATCAGCTCCCGGATATTTGCCGGCTGCCCACTGGACGGCGTGATGTCCTGCCCGCCAGCGTTGCTCGCGGCGTTCGATAGCGCATTGAAGCACGGCTGGGCTTACTTCGGCCAGAACATCGAATTACGACTGGCAAACGGCGATCTGCTGCCCTTGAATTGCACGGTCAATCCGGTTGATACCCCGCATGCCAGGTTGCTGGTCGAACTGTGGCCGATCGATCAGCAATTGCGGGCCAGTCGCGAAGAGCGCTTGCTCGAACAGCAACACGCCAACCGTGAATTGATTCGCAATCTGGTGCATGAGATCAAGAATCCGCTTGGCGGCATCCGCGGTGCCGCGCAACTGCTCGAACATGAACTGAACAATCCTGCTTTGCGCGAATACACACAGGTAATCATCAAGGAAACCGACCGGTTACAGGATCTGATGCGCCGACTGTTGTCGCCGCATCGTCCGATGCAGCCGGGGCCGGTGAATATCCATGAAATCCTGGAGCGCGTGCGCAGTCTGCTGACCGCTGAATTTCCGACCCGGCTGGTCGTTCGTCGCGATTACGATACCAGCCTGCCCGAGCTGATCGGCGATCGCGAACAATTGATCCAGGTTTTTCTGAATATTGCCCGAAACGCTGCTCAGGCGATCGCCGGTCAGCCTGACGGACCGCTCGGCGTGCCAGGTCGAATTGTTTTGCGGACGCGTGTCAGCCGACAAGTGACGCTGTGCAAACGCCGTCATCGTTTGGCGATCGAAGTGCAGGTGATCGATGATGGTCCGGGAATACCCGTCGACATCCGTGAACGGGTGTTCTATGCCCTGGTTTCCGGTCGTGAAGGGGGCAGCGGCCTCGGTTTGACGCTGGCGCAAAGTTTCGTCCAACAACATCAGGGAACGATCGACTTCGAAAGCCGTCCCGGCGAAACCCGTTTCACGGTCCGTTTGCCGTTGGCCTGAGCTGTGGCAGGCTTTTTGCTAGACAAGGCTACCCGCTACGCAACCCGAGAACAAAATGCAACCAGTCTGGATCGTCGACGACGACAAATCAATTCGCTGGGTCCTCGAAAAAACCCTTGCTCGCGAAAAAATTGCGTTTCAAAGTTTCGTCTCGGCTGCGGAGGCCTTGGCGCAACTCGATGCTGGCGGCAAGCCGCCGCAGGTACTGGTTTCCGACATCCGCATGCCTGGTCCGTCCGGTCTGGAATTGCTGCAACTGTTCAGAAGTCGCTTTCCGACGTTGCCAGTAATCATCATGACCGCCTATTCCGACCTGGAAAGTGCGGTCTCGGCTTTTCAAGGCGGTGCGTTCGAATACCTGCCCAAACCGTTTGACGTCGATCAGGCATTGGAACTGATTCGGCGCGCGATCGCCGAAAGTATGCACCAAAATGGTGCGCCAAACGAGGTCGACCTGTTGCCGGAAATGCTCGGCCAGGCACCGGCGATGCAGGAGGTGTTCCGCGCTATCGGGCGTCTCAGCCAGTCAAGCGCGACGGTGCTGATCACCGGTGAATCGGGTTCGGGGAAGGAACTGGTCGCCCGTGCCGTACATCGGCACAGTCCGCGCGCTGATCAACCGTTCATTGCCATCAACACCGCGGCGATCCCGCGCGATTTGCTGGAATCGGAACTGTTCGGCCATGAGCGCGGCGCCTTTACTGGCGCCGCCAGTCAACGGCAAGGGCGCTTCGAGCAAGCCGAGGGCGGCACACTGTTCCTCGACGAAATCGGCGATATGCCGGCCGAAATGCAGACCCGCTTGTTGCGCGTGCTCTCGGATGGTCACTACTATCGAGTTGGCGGTCATTCGCCACTGAAAACCCGGGTCCGGATCATCGCCGCGACGCACCAGGACCTCGAGGCACGGGTTAGACAAGGCTTGTTTCGTGAAGACCTCTTCCATCGGTTGAACGTCATCCGGGTGCGCCTGCCGAGCTTGCGTGAACGGCGTGAGGACATCCCATTGCTGGCGCGTCATTTTCTCCAGAAGAGCGCACTCGAGCTCGGCGTCGAGGCGAAGCGGTTTTCCGAAGCGGCCCTGCAGCGTCTGTGCGCCGTCGATCTGACCGGCAACGTCCGACAACTCGAAAACATTTGTCACTGGCTGACGGTGATGGCGCCGGGGCAACTGGTAGAAGTCGTCGATCTGCCACCCGAACTGCGCGAAGCCACCGCACCGCTTTCGGAGAGCGATTGGCAGATCGCTCTGGCCAATGTCGTCGATCGGGCACTGCTTGGCAGTCCTGGCCAGGTTCATGAAAATCTGCTGCGGGCCTTCGAACGGGTACTGATCAAGCGCGCTCTGATCCATACCGGTGGTCGGCGAATTGAAGCGGCCCTGGCGCTGGGCATCGGCCGTAACACCATTACCCGCAAGATTCAGGAGCTTGCTCTTGACAGCGGTTTTCCGGCGTCGACCGGTGATCGCGATCCTGCAGGAAGCTGATAAATCGGCGATAATGAAACTGAGTCTGTTGATGAGGCGTCCGCTTCATCGCCTTCTGCCAACGCTTTGGAAGTCTGCCATGTCCAACCCTTATCAGCCACCAGTGGCAAAAGTCGATGAACCTCCAGTCTTCGGGAACAATTCGGGAGGGGGCCGCTCGGTCATTCCGCCGCCAGGCGTCAAGGGCTGGAGCTGGGGGGCATTCTGGCTGAACTGGATTTGGGGGATCGGAAACAAAACATGGATCGCCTTGCTGGCTTTTCTGCCTTACATCGGCATCATTTTCTGCTTTTATCTGGGTTTCAAAGGACGGGAACTGGCGTGGAGAAACAAGCGCTGGGAGAGTCTCGAACATTTCAATCGCATTCAGCGCCGATGGTCGGTCTGGGGTTGGGTGTTACTGCTGATCGTTGGTATTCTGGCGATCCTCGCCATTCCGGCCTATGAACAGTCGCTGAGTCGGGTTCCCGTCCGCTGACCGTCGATCAGACCGGGATTCGTCGCTGTCTCCTGGTTCGCACAGCATGCAAACCGCCACTTCCATTCAACTGCTCGAACCTCGCCGCTTGCGTGCCTTGCTCGGCGCGGTTGGCGATCGCTTCACCATCGAGACGATGGACGAATGCCCATCGACCAACAGCCTGCTGCTCGATCGTGCGCGGCGCGGCGCGGCGGTCGGCGGCACGCTGCTGGTCGCCGACCGGCAGACCGCCGGCCGTGGGCGTATGGGACGAAGCTGGAGCTCGTCGGCCGAGGGCAGTCTGACCTTTTCGCTGTCATGGCGGTTCACCGGACCACCGGCCCGACTCAGCGGCTTGTCGCTGGCGGTCGGTCTGGCCGTCGCCCGGGCGCTCGATGCCTGCGGTGCGCCGCGTATCGCCTTGAAATGGCCGAATGATATTCTGCTCGACGGAGGCAAGGTCGGTGGCATCCTGATCGAGCTCGAAGCCGTTGCCGACGGCATGCTGGCGGTGATCGGCATTGGTCTCAATCTGCAACTGCCGGACAATGGTGCCGAAGATTTCCTGCATCCGCCGGCGGCTCTGGCCCGAGAATCGTCGCCGGCACCGGATCGGCATCAGGTGCTGGCGCAGGTGTTGCTGTCGCTGGCGGATATTCTCGACCGTTTCGCTGCCTCGGGATTTGCCGTGCTGCGTGACGATTGGCTGTCGCGACACGCCTGGCAGGATCGTCCGGTCCGACTGCTCAACGGCGGAGCGTTGGATCGACAGGGGATCTGTCTTGGCGCCGATGAGGATGGCGCTTTGTTGCTACGGACGGCACAGGGTGTCGAGCGCTTTTTCTCCGGCGACGTGTCGCTGCGCATCAGATGATCATCGCCATCGATGCCGGAAACAGCCGGATTAAATGGGGTGTTCATGACGGTCGTCAATGGCTGGACCACGGTACGATGGCCACTGCCGACATCGCGTTTCTGAGTGAGGCGGCCGACGAATGGCCGGACAAGGCGCTGGTGGTGGTCTGCAATGTCGCCGGACGGACGGTCGCGGCACAAATCGAGTCATTGGTGCAGGCTTACGGCAAGCCAGTTTTTCTCTACGCAACCGCCGAATCCTGCGGCGTACGTTCCAATTACGACAACCCGGTACAACTTGGCGCCGACCGCTGGGCAGCGCTCATTGGCGCTCGCGCCCGGCGCGCCGCGGCAACGCTGGTGGTTTGCGCCGGCACGGCGACCACCGTCGATCTGATGGGCGCCGACGGCGTGTTTCAGGGAGGATTGATCCTGCCCGGCTTCAATCTGATGCGTTCGGCGTTGGCGAGCAACACCGCGCAATTGCCACTTGCCGAAGGCGTTTTCCGTACCACCCCTTGCAATACGCTCGACGCCATCTTCACCGGTTGCCTGCATGCCCAACTGGGCGCGATCGAACGGATGTTCGCGTTGCTGGCCGATCAGCCGGAGGCGCTATGCCTAGTTACCGGCGGTGGCGCAGAGACCTTGGTACGGCATTTGCCAGTGCCCTGTCAGCGGGCCGACCACCTGATTCTCGACGGGCTGGTGCGCTACGCCGTCACGCTGCCGGCCATCGCTTGACATTTCGCTGACGGGAGTCTGCTCATGCC
Source organism: Accumulibacter sp. (assembly GCA_016789495.1). Classification (GTDB taxonomy): domain Bacteria; phylum Pseudomonadota; class Gammaproteobacteria; order Burkholderiales; family Rhodocyclaceae; genus Accumulibacter. The sequence continues at coordinate 9,116 of JAEUOJ010000027.1, forward strand.
TACTCACTTGCTGTCTACATTGCCCTCCTTTCTCGCTTATTTCGCGGCGGCCATCGCGTTGCTCAGCGTATTTTTGCTGATCTACGTCAATATCACGCCATACCACGAGTTCGAACTGATTCGTTCCGGCAATTTGGCCGCGGCGATCAGCCTCGGCGGGGCGATTTTCGGTTTCGCCATGCCAGTGGCCAACGTCATCGCCCATAGCGACACCTTGCTGGATCTGGTGTTGTGGGGAGTGATCGCCGGCGTGATTCAGATGGCCACCTACCTGGTCAGCCGCCTGGCCTTGCCACAGCTCAACGCCGACATTCCTGCCGGCAAGATGTCGGCGGCGGCTTTTTTGGCGATACTGTCATTGAGCATCGGTTTGATCAACGCCGCCTGTATGACCTACTGAGATTCTTTCCGGCGGTGTGTGTCCACCGCTTTTCTTTCCTGCTTTGCGGAGGTTGCCATGGCTCTCATGGATTTCATCAAGAAGCAATTTATCGATGTCATTCACTGGACCGAGGACGGTGATGGCGTGCTCGCCATGCGTTACCCGATGCAGGATTTCGAAATCCAGTACGGTGCGCAACTCACCGTGCGCGAATCGCAGATTGCTCTTTTTGTCAATGAAGGTCAGATCGCCGACGCTTTCGGACCCGGTCTGTACAAGCTGACCACCCGGACCCTGCCGTTGCTGACCAACCTGAAGAACTGGGACAAGCTATTCGAATCGCCTTTCAAATCGGACGTCTATTTCTTTTCGACTCGACTGCAACTCGATTGCAAATGGGGTACGCCGAATCCGATCTCGATCCGCGACAAGGAATTCGGCATGGTGCGCATGCGGGCCTTCGGGATCTATTCGTACAAAATTGCCGATGTGCGCCAATTTCACCGCGAAATCTCCGGCACCCGCGAGCGCTATACCGTCGCCGACCTCGACGGCCAACTGCGCAACCTGGTGATCGGATCGATGACCGACCTGTTCGGCGAATCCGACGTGTCGTTCATCGACATGGCCGCCAATCAGGACGAGCTCGGTCGGACGATGAAAGAAAAACTGACTCCGATATTCGAGCGCTACGGTCTGTTGCTCGACGGCTTCGTGGTCCAGAACGTCTCGTTGCCCGAGGAACTGCAAAAGGTGCTCGATGCCCGGATCGGCATGAACATCATCGGCGATATGGGACGCTATACCCAGTATCAGGTGGCGAACAGCATCCCTCTGGCGGCTCAGAACGAAGGGGGAATCGCCGGCCTCGGCGCCGGTCTGGGGGCTGGTCTCGGCATCGGTCAGTCGATGACCGCGGCGATCACCCAGTCGTTGCCGACCACCGCCCCGCCACCCGCGCCGACGGCCAGCGCCACCGACCGCGCCGATGAGGTGGTGGCCACCCTCGAACGCTTGCATGGGCTGGTTGGCAAAGGCATCCTCTCGCAAGCGGAATTCGACGCCAAGAAAGCCGAATTGCTCGCCAAACTGAGCTGACCGACAGTCCTTTAGCCACTCGACCTTCGCTGTCGTCAGATGAAACAGGCCCATTGTCCATCCTGCGGGGCGCCGGTGGTTTTTCGCTCGGCGACCTCGCTCTATGTGGTCTGCGAGTTCTGCCGCAGCACCCTGCTGCGCAGCGGCGAGGAAATGCGAAATCTCGGCCGAATGGCCGATCTGCTCGATGATGTGACGCAGTTGCAGATCGGCAGCGAAGGGGTTTTCCGCGATCGCCATTTCGCGATCATCGGCCGCATTCAACTGCAGTACGACGCCGGGATTTGGAACGAGTGGCATCTGCTTTTCGACGATGGCCGTTCGGCCTGGTTGTCGGAGGCCGCTGGCGAATACATTGTCAGCGGACAGGTGAACGTCAATCAGCCGCTGCCTGCCTTCGAGACCTTGCGGCCGGAAATGCCGGTCACCCTCGACGGACGCGTCTTCCGGGTGACCGATCTGAAAACCGCGCGTTGCATCGCCGGACAAGGCGAACTGCCGTTCAAGGTCGACGCGGGTTACGATGTCGATACCGCCGATCTGCGCAGCGCCGACCGCTTCGTCACTCTCGACTACAGCGAAACACCGCCGCTGGTTTTCGTCGGTCATCCGGTCACATTCGCCGATTTGCGACTCGCCAATCTGCGGCCGACGGAGGCGCTCGGCGCCAGTCAGCCGTCAACAACGGCGCGGGCGTTCAATTGTCCGCACTGCGCGGCGCCATTGCAACTGCACAGCGCCGCCATCCAGACCGTCGCCTGTGACAGTTGTGGCTCGCTGATCGGCGTCGAGAACGAAAACTTTCGTCTCCTGCAACACGCGCAACAGGCTTTACGGGTCATACCCTGGCTGCCGCTGGGCAGTCGGGGAACGATCGAAGGCATCGCCTGGGAAGTGATCGGCTTCATGCAGCGTCAGCCGCCCGAGGAGAATGCGGCATGGTCCGAATACCTGTTGTTCAACCCCAGCGACGGTTTCGCCTGGCTGATCGAAGAGCAGGGACATTGGAATTTTGCCCGCGCGATGGCTAAACCACCCTCGGTGGGTCAGCAGCAGAGCGAGTTCACTCGTGATGGCGAAAAATTCAAACGTTTCAGTTCCGGTCAGGCAACCGTCAGCTATGTCGTTGGCCAATTTTATTGGCGAGTGGCTGTCGATGACGTCTGTCGGGTCGATGAGTACGTCTGTCCACCGCGACTGCTGGTTCGTGAGGTTTCCGCCACCGAAACCCATTGGTCGGAAGCCGAATATCTCCAGCCGGAAGCGGTCGCCGCGGCGTTTGGGGTGACCATCCAACCCCCCGTACGCCGCGGCGTCTATGCCAATCAACCCAACCCGCTCGTCAACGGTCGACAGCGTATCTGCCATTTTTTCTGGATATTGGTCGGTGTGGCCACCTTGTTGCAACTGCTGTTTTTGTTTACCTTCGCCGCGCAGTCGGTGTTGAAAAAATCGCTGGTCATCTCGGCGGCCAATCCGGAAAGCAGTTGGACCAGCCCCGAATTCGTCCTCAAAAGCCGTGCCCGTTCCCTGTTGGTCAGTCACCATACCGACCTGCGCAACAACTGGCTGTCATTGACCACGCTGCTGGTCGAAAAAAATACCGGTCAATCGTATGTCGGCAACCAGGAATTGGGCCGCTATGAGGGCGTGGACGATGGGGAGTTCTGGATTGAGGGACAGCGATCCGAGCAAATGGTTTTCCAGTCCGTACCCCCAGGAACGTATCAATTGGTTGTTGAATACGAACTCGGCAAGGAAAATTCCCAGTCGGTAGTCGACGTCGTTGAACTCGAACGCAACCCGATGGGCTGGTCAAACTACCTGTTGCTGCTAGTTTTCTTGGCCTGTTTTCCGCTGTTCGCGCTTTGGCGGCAAAAGGCTTTCGAGTCGCGGCGTTGGTCCGCCAGCAGTCTGGACCGGGCAGGCAACTGAATGGTCAGAGGATTTCAGATCGTCGGGGTCCTGGCCGTGCTGTTTTTCGCTCACGCGCAATACCAGGGCTGGAGTCTGTTCGATCGCGAGGCCGGCAGCCAAGTGGCACAGCATTCCGGCAGTTCCGGCCGCATCAGTCACAAATAGCTGACAGTGTGCGGCAATCGACAGTCGTTTCGCAAAGCAGCTGATAGACCATCTTGAGAATGTGGTACGACGCAAGCCGCCCCTTGCCGGACGGCGTGCCGATCATCGCCGGTAGCGCGCCATTCTTGGTCTCGCCGGATCAAGAGGCTGCTCGCCGATAGCGGTTGACTTTGACAGAGTGGAATTGGCCTGCCGTGGCGCAAGCGAAAACGGTCTTTCGACCAGCAAAAAAAGCAGCGTAGTCGGAAGCAATGTGACGGCGAACATCAGCGGCATCAAACCCCAGAATAACCCTGGACCGTAGCTGGTAACAGGCAATACCGCCTTCAGCACCATGAAACCAGCCTTCAGGGCTAGGCCGTGCAACAGGTAATAGGAATAGCTCATGTTTCCCAGCCAGCGCAACGGAGTCCAGGAAAGCGAGCGCGCCAGCCCACTCGACGGATGACGAAAGCAGCTCAGGCAAACCGTGAAGTAAGCCATGAACAGTACGCCGACTTTAGTGGTGGCTCCCGCCGAACCCGACAGCGGCAGCAGCATGCACAGCAGTCCGACGGCCAGTCCCAACAAGCCGAAAAAACGGTGTGGCGAGGGGATGCCCGGGATGTTCATCGCTTCGTAGACCAGGATGCCGGCAATGAACATGATCAGCCGGACAGGTCCGCCATTGACGGCACAGTAGAGTGCCGTGGCCAACGCCACAGTCAGGAAAAAGATGCTGCGCCACAATGGCGTGCGCTCACGTAAACCTAGCAACCCGATCACCACCGGCAGCATCAGGTAATAGAACATTTCGTAGCTCAATGACCAGGCGACGGTAATCATCGGCTCGATCGGAAACAAGCCCGGTAACAGAAGGAAATTCTGCATCAGGTAAATGAACGCCTCGCTGAACTTCGCTGGTATCTTGCTTTCGACAGGAAAAAAATAGGAGAGCAGAAGGTAAATCACAAAAACGACCGTGAATGCCGGGTAGAGCCGTTCGACACGCCGCGACATGAAACGCAGGAAGGGCTGATGACGAGAAATCAGCGAGCTGTAGATCAGGTAACCGCTAAGCACGAAAAACACGTCCACGCCGGTGTTGCCTATCGAATGCAATGCTTGCGTGAAAGCAGAAAAATGGCTGTTCTTCTCCAGCCATGGGGTCATCAGGGTCACAAAATGGACGATGAAAACCAAGAAAACGGCGAAACCACGCAGACCTTCCATCGGCCTGACGTTGGCGGCCGCACCGCCTCGTGACAATTCAAACTGTTGGCTTAACCAATTCAAAGTAAGCTCCTGACGGTCGAACCCGTTGCCGATTTTCTTTGGTATGCGGTAATGCGAGCGGACTAGGCGGACAATTCTTGTTGGGAATCAAAATTGATCACGCAAAAAAACAGCCAATGACTCAGCAGCTATTGTCCGTCCTCATGCCGCGTCATTTCGTGAAAGAGGTCACATTTTAGTCAGACCGATGTTGGCTTGAGCAATCCAGACGGTCTGTCAGGCGGCGTACGACCAATTTATTGAAAATGGCGGACCAGGAAAAAAGATCGAGCCGTTCTATTTGCCGCGTTTGACCGCCCTGCCTGATTTCGACAATTGCTAGTGCAGGCAACCCGGCCAGTGATGCGAATCAGGAATCAGCGCTTTGCCGGGCCGGGATGACAACGCGCAGTGTTGGCGCCCTCGACCAAGGCTGCCATTTCCATTGCGTCAGAGGTTGTTCCGCCAGCGCGCAAGCCTCGAACAACACCAGCCTGATTGTGAAAGGGCTGATTCTGACTGGTCTTCCACTTCCCGAACAGACGGGTGATAACGATCTCGATACCCACCACGGCACTCATCAAATTTTCCGTGAAGTCGACAGGTGCATCGTCAAGCCGCCATGGATCGGCAAACCCGGCTTCGTTGTGCGCCGTGAGTTCATCAAGGTGGGCACGTAACCAAGTGCGGTCATCGACGACACGGAGCGTGCCATAGGCATGAACAACAGCATAGTTCCAGGTGGGCACCACCTTTCCGGTTTCCATTTTGCTGGGATACCAGGATGGTGTCACGTAGGCCTCCGGACCGTGGAAGATGGCCAAGGCTTCGACATCGTCGGTGATGTCGTTCCAGATGGGGTTGGCACGGGCGACATGACCGCGCAACGTGCCGAATGGAATGGGCTCCAGGGACAGATGCAGCGGAATGTGATTGGCGTTTAGCCCACTCGACGAGAGGGTGACCACAGTGGAAAGCGGACGGGCACTCATCAGCCGATGCATCACATCGACTCTCGGTTCGGCAAAGTGCTTGGAGATGTACATGGCTAGGCGTTCGGACGAACTGTCTATCTCATCATACCTTCAGCGTCTCGGGTCCGGCAAGCCCGACCAAATTTCGTTGAGATCCGGAATGCCCCATTTCTCCGGGTCTTCACGCGATACGATCCGCAGCGAACGGCCGGGTTGGCCGATGTGAATGATTTCCGGAAGGATACGGGTATTCGACCGAGTCGAGAAAAATACCTTGACTTGTGGCTGCAACAGCGATTTGTCGCCTTGCTCGACGACCACCCCGAGCCGACCGCAACTCAGCAGCACCAGCGAACCGATCGGGTAGATGCCGATACTTTTGACAAAGGCTTGGAATACTCGATTGTCGAAATGTCCCTTGCTCCATTCGGCCATCCTGCTCAACGACTCGGCGGGGTCCCAGCCCGACTTGTACGGCCGGTTGGAGGTGATCGCGTCGTAAACGTCGCAGACGGCGCCCATTTTGGCGAACAAACTGATTTGCTCATCGCACAATTGGTCCGGATAGCCACTGCCGTCGATTTTTTCATGATGATGCAGCACGACATCAAGTGCGATGTCATTGACACCATTTCCATCGAGCAGCATTTGATGGCCTGCCGATGGATGGGTCTTGATGATGGCGAATTCGCTGTCGGTCAATTTGCCGGGTTTGTTGAGAATTTCCAACGGAATGGCTGCCTTGCCCAGGTCGTGCAGCAGACCGGCGACTCCGGCCGAGTGGCATTGCGTCTCGTCCAGGCCGAGTTGCCGCGCCAAAGCGAGCATCAGCGCACAGACTGCAACCGAGTGCATGAACGTGTAATCGTCGGCGGTTTTCAGGCGCGCCAGACTGATCAGCGCGCCGGGGTTGCGGATCACCGAATTGGAAATTTCCTCAACCAGCTTTTGCGCGTTGTCGGCGTTCACCGCTTGCCCCATCCGGGCTTCCTCGAACAGCGAATTGACCGCCTGCCGTGACTTGCCAAGAATTTTCGCGGCACGCGAGAATTCAGCATCGCTGCTTACACGAGCGAGCACGTGCTTTTTGCTGACCGTGCTCGCCATTTCGCTGTCGATTTCGGCTTCATTACGCGCCAGCGAAACGACATTTTCGTGGCTTGCCAGGTCGAAGCCTTGGTCGCAGTCTATCCACACTTCCTTGATCTTGCTGGCGAGCAATGCCTCAAGATCGGCGGGATTATCGAGCAGGAACGCATTGCGCCAGAACGGGTGGTCGAGCCACGAACCACAAAATTCCTTGATATACATTCCCAAGCGGAGTTGCTGGACAGAGATTCGTTTGAGCATGATCAGGGGGATCGGGTGGTAAGCGAAATCAAAGACGATGCACCTGCAGTTTAGTCATCCACGATGGAGAGAAGGGGCAGGACGTCGGTCCTCCAGAAAAAATCTTCGACCAGACACCTGTCGAACTGGAGTGATTGCTGTTGACCAAGAGGGAGAGTGACGACGGGGTTCCCCGATTTCGAGGCGCATGGTGGGCCTATGTCACGAGAAATCCGGGAAAAATGGAACACGCTTCCTACAAACAAGGTAAATCAGCCTAGTCCGACGCGCTCCTAGGTGTCAACGCTACAGTTTCTCGGTTGTGCGGCGATTGCACCAATCAGAACCCGGTGTCAGATATGTGGAGCTGCGGCAAACGCGACAACGGAAGAGCTTGAAAAGCCACGTAGACGACACGTTTCCTGCTTCGCCGCTTGAATGGTATCCTCGACGGATACTCTGCTCCGATGGTTGGTGAAAGGCGAGCGACATGCATCCGAACAAGGTGGTCCGTCAGCGGGTTGAAACCCTCACTGATTTGCCGAACATCGGTCGGGCAGGTGCCGCCGACCTGGTGCGGCTTGGCATCATGGTTCCAGGCGATCTTATTGGCAAATGCCCGTTTGAAATGTACCAGCAACTTGGCGTACTGACTGGCAAGGCCCAGGACCCCTGTGTGCTCGACGTATTCATGTCCATCACCGATTTCATGGCCGGTGGCGAGGCCAGACATTGGTGGTCATACACTCCGACACGAAAATGCACTCTAAAACGATGCTGATGTCACAGCGCCAGCGGGATTATCGGCCGCCAGCGCGTTCGCTAGGCCCATCGAGTTCAGCAGCGGTCAAACGACAGTCCTGGCGTTCGCTTTCCCGTGTCTTGCCACGGCCTGTCGCTCCATCCACGATCTGATAACGCGTGGAAATCGAATCGAACCGTCGTCCGGATGCGCCGCATTTTACGATGATCGGCTCTTTCGGACGCTAAACCAACGGTGCTGCACATGATGATGAACATGCGATGGAACCGATGAAACCGACGATGACTTTGGACGAACAGATCGCTAAGCTACGAGATTTTGGCGAATCCCATGTCATGAGAAACATGACCATTGTCGCGTTGGCGATGGCGATGGTCGCCGCGTATCTGTTTTTTTCCCAGAACAATCAGAATCTCAAAGTGGTGATGATGTTTATTGGCATGCTCGGGGTAATGGTTGTGCTCGCCACCGTTTCCATGCGCAAACCGCTGCGACGAGCTGCCGCAGCCACTCGCCACGGACGAAGAGTCCGGACGGTGATTGAGTTGCAGATCGACCCGGACTCGGAAAATGGGCGATTCTTCGGGCAATGCACCGATCGCACGCTGGGTCATCGTTGGCGGATCGATTTCTCCTCGCCGATGGGCTGGGTGCCTGATGAGGGTTCTACCGTGTGTGAACTGGTATCACTGCCTGGTGATGATGAACCGGCCCTGGTCATCACCGAGCGGGGTCTTTTAATTCCGATCTGGACGAAGAAATTGCAGCATGACGGCGCAGATATCGCTGCGCACCATTCAGGAAAATACAGACCATGAGACTGCAGGCGGAACAGTTGTTCATCGACGGCCCGGTTGGCAAGATCGAAAGCATCGTCGAAAACCCGGGTGCGCCACGCGGTATCGCGCTGATCGCGCATCCGCATCCTCTGTTCGGCGGGGGCAACACCAACAAGGTGGTGCAGACGCTGGCCCGCACTTTCAATCATCTCGACTACGTTTCCTTGCGGCCCAATTTTCGAGGCATTGGGCTAACGGAAGGCAGCCACGATGAAGGTGCCGGCGAATGCGAGGATTTGCTGGCCTTGCTGACGGAAGCGAAATGCCGTTACGGCAACCTGCCGGTGGCTCTGGCCGGCTTTTCTTTCGGTGCTTATGTCCAGACGCGGGTAGCGGAAAAACTGGCGGATGGCGGTCATCCGGCACAACGGCTGGTGTTGGTCGGAACGGCGTCGGGTTTTGTCGAAGGCGCGCGACGCTATCACACCAAGGCCGTGCCGCGCGATACGATCGTCATTCACGGATCGGAGGACCGGACCGTGCCGCTAGCGAATGTCATCGAATGGGCCAAGCCGCTTGAATTGCCGGTGATCGTCGTGCCGGGTGCCGATCATTTCTTTCATCGCCGTCTGCATACCATCCGCGAGATTGTCAGCCGCGCCTGGCGGCACTGAGTCCGCGTGTCGGCGTAGAATAGACGGATGACCGTCCTGCTGGTATTGACCAATCTGCCCGATCGGGCGACCGCCGAGGCGTTGGCCGAAGAACTCGTTACCTCGCGGTTGGCGGCATGTGTCAACCTCCTCGCTGGCTGCCGCTCGATCTATCGTTGGCAAGGGGCGGTGGAACGTGCCGATGAGGTTCCGCTGCTGATCAAAACCTGCGCCGATCGCTATCCGGCGCTCGAAACGGCAATCGTCAGCAAGCACCCCTATGCCTTGCCGGAAATCGTGGCCTTGCCGGTCACTTCCGGGCTGTCGGCTTACCTGGATTGGGTGCTCCAGGAAACACGGCCTGTCGACTGACCGGCACGCCTTCGTCAATCTGTCCAACCTCCTGTTTCTTCGCCCAGGCATGTCTCTCCCGCCAAGTTCGTCAATTCTTCGCCTTCGTCAGCGGATCCTGCGGTTCCTTACGGTCTGGCCACTCGCCTGGCTGCTGATGGTGCCATCAGCTCTGGCGGAGGAATTTCTTTCCCCGGAACAAGCTTTCCAAGCCAGCGTGCGGGCGATCGATGGCCAAACACTCGAAGTGCGCTTCGCGATCGCCGACAATTACTACCTTTATCGTGACAAGTTTCGTTTTGCCGTCTCTCCGGATACCGTCGTTCTCGGCGTCGCCGACCTGCCGCTCGGCAAGCAAAAACAGGACGAGACTTTCGGGGCGGTCGAGGTCTATTATCGGCAGGTGCTCATCCGCCTGCCGGTAACGGCCCGAGGTAGCTTGGCCGCCGTGCCGTTGACGCTGCAAGTGACTTCGCAAGGTTGCGCCGAGGCGGGTATCTGTTACCCGCCCCAGCAGCAGCAACTGGCGGTGACCCTTCCCGCCATCGATGGCGTGCCGAATGCCGGGCCGATGACCTCGGCACCGTCGTCGACCGCCATGTCCAGCGATGTCTCCGGCCGGATCGCCCATTTGTTCCAAACCGGCGATGTCTGGCTGCTGGTGGGTAGCTTTTTCGGCTTTGGAGTCCTGTTGTCGCTCACCCCCTGCGTATTTCCGATGATTCCGATTCTGTCGGCCATCATCGTTGGCGCTGGCGAAAGCCAAGGGGGGATTTCGCATGCTCGAGGCTTGGTCTTGTCGCTGGGTTATGTGCTGGGCATGGCAACCACTTACGCGCTAGTCGGTGTCGCCGCCGGGCTGACCGGCACGCTGCTGGCGACGGCTTTGCAAACACCTTGGGTGCTTGGTGGATTCGCGGCGCTTTTCGTGCTGTTGGCATTGTCGATGTTCGGCTTTTACGAGCTGCAATTGCCGATCTTTCTACAAAGCAGACTTTCCGAAAGAGCGGCGCATTTGACTGGCGGCTCGCTGCCCGGCGTGGTAATGATGGGTGCGCTGTCGGCGGTGATCGTCGGACCTTGCGTCGCTGCCCCGCTAGCTGGAGCGCTACTCTATATTGGCCAAAGCGGCGACGCTTTGCTTGGTGGACTGACCTTGTTCTCGATGGCATGGGGAATGGGGACACCGTTGTTGGCAGTTGGCGCTTCCGCTGGTACCTTGCTGCCGAAATCAGGTCCGTGGATGGACGCGGTGAAAAAATTCTTCGGCGTGATCCTGTTGGCCACCGCTGTCTGGCTGGTGGGACCGGTGATTCCCGCGGTAATGCAAATGTTCGCCTGGGCACTGTTGCTGATCATTCCGGCGATCTACCTGCATGCGCTCGATCCGTTGCCGCCGCAAGCCCGTGCCTGGCAACGTTTTTGGAAAGGCATTGGAGTGGTGATGCTGTTGTTCGGCGTAGCGATGTTGGTCGGTCTGCTGGCCGGATCGCGCGATCCGCTGCAACCGCTGGCGACTTTGCGTGCTGGTGCGTCGGCCGGCGAAAGCACCGGACTGGTGTTCAGCCGCGTCAAATCGCTCGAAGAACTCGAACAGCGGATGGCGACAAGCAAACAACCGGTCATGCTCGATTTCTACGCCGACTGGTGCGTAACCTGCAAGGAAATGGAACGGTTCACTTTCACCGACTCCCGGGTGCGGGCGCGACTGGCCGGCTGGACCTTGCTGCAAGCCGATGTCACCGCCAACTCACCCGACGATCAGCGTCTGCTGCGGCGCTTTCAGCTATACGGTCCGCCGGGGATTGTTTTTTTCGATCGCCAAGGCAAAGAAATTCCCGGCGTGCGGGCGGTTGGGTTTCTCAGTGCCGACGATTTTCTCGCGCTTCTGGCCCATCTACCTTGATGATCGACAGTCGCTGGCTGACGATTCCCGTTCAAGACGGGTAGCAATCGCTGCCCAGACCGGTTAGCCGAAGGTCGCTATTGCAGCGCGCCGGGGGAAAGTGGCTTCCCTGGCAGCAGGGGCCGCGTGCCGACCGGGGCACTGAATTCGGCCACCGGCAGCAGCGAGCGGTGGTTCAACCAACCGGGGGGCTTGGCTGTGCCACGCAGCGGCGAGTTGCCCGGCAAGGCATACGAAGGACTGCCGACGCCGCCGAGCAAGGTCGAACGCTCGGCGAAATGGTTACCGTCGAATCGTCCTGGCGCCGACGGCCCGAATTGACCGTGACCGATCAGCAAATTATTGACGGCCCAAACCGAAACATTATTCGCCAAGCGGTCGGTCCATACACGCAAAAAGCGTCCGGCGATCGCGTCATTGACCAGCGTGTTGTGCGACAACACCAATACGTTTTCCGGCCAGGCGCTGCCTTCGGCGCCAAAGGACAGCAGATCGTTGTTTTCGGTGGCCCGACTTTGGCCGATGACGTTGCCGATCACCCAGGCGACGCCGCCGTTCGGAAACTCCAGTTCGTACGACGCACTGCCCTTCTCGCCATCGACCAGCCAGTTGTAGGCGATCTCGTTATACCGTGCCCGCGATTTGAGCAGATGACCCTGAAAGCCGTTTTCGAACCGGCTGCCGACAACGCGCAGGCTGGCGATTCGGCCGACATACAACAGGTGATGCAGCAAACCTGCGTGCCTAGGTGCCGAACCGAACTCGCTGTTCTCGACAATCAACGTCGCTTCGTTGGCATTGCTGGTCAGAATGCCGGTCTCGTTATCGAAAAAAGCGCAGCGTCTGACCGTCAGCCGTCCTTGCTCGAAACGAATTCCGGCGCCGTTTCCGTCGGCCACGCGTACCCCGCGAAATTCGAGATTTTCAATCTGGAAATCGCCGTTACGGATGACCCATAGCGCCTTGCCCTCGGCATGAGCGCCGGCGGCGAGCAGTACCGGTCGCTGTCCCTTGCCGCGGATGGTCAATCGCGACTGTTTCCAGACGATCGCCTGCTGTGCATATTCGCCAGGCAGAATTTCAATGGTGTCGCCGTCCTGGGCCCGCGCCGCCGCGTCCACAATGCTGCGCAACGGGCCTCCCGGTCCGACAACAAGTGTCTTACCGCTGATCGGCGAATCAGGCGCCGCTGGCTGATTGGTGGGCGTGACGATCGGCGGTTGGTCGACCACTTCCAATTGGCCCTGCGCGTTGCGCCGCAACGCGCCCAATTCGCTACTGGCCGGCGGCAGTCCACTCGCCCAAGCCGAGATGGCCGATGTGCACAGCAGGAGCAACAACCGCAATGAGCGACCCGTCATGGCTGGATCCAAGGCAATAGGCAGGCTCGCAGGCCCTGACGCACAGCCGAGATGGCCCGCGAGCAGCAAAACGATTCCATTCTACGCCGCAGCTGCCCAACCGGTCGGCGAGTCGATTTACAGTTCGACTTGCGCTCCCAATTCGATCACCCGGTTCGGCGGAATTTTGAAGAAGGCTGTCGCCGGGTCGGCATTGCGGAACATCCAGGTGAACAAAATTTGCCGCCAGTGCGCCATCCGTGCGCGGCTGGTGATTTGCAGCGGCAAGCGGACCACCGTTTCGCGGCCCAGGAAAAACGACGTTTCCATCATCTCGAACGTCATCCCTTTTTCAACGCACAGTTCCATTGCCCGTGGGACATCCGGACTATCCTTGAATCCGTAACGGACGAAAACGCGGTGAAAGCCGTTGGCTAGGTTCTCGATGCGTATCCGAACCGAATCGTCAATGTGCGGCACGTCCTCCATATTGACGTGCAGGAGAACGACTCTTTCGTGCAACACCTTATTGTGGTAGAGATTGTGCAGCAAGGCGCGCGGCACGCTATCAGGGTCGGCAGTCAGGAAAATGCTCGTGCCATCGACACGTTGTGGCCCACCGGTACCAACCCCGTCGATGAACGCCTCAAGCGGAATCGAATCCTGTTTGAGCCGTTCATAAAGCAGCTTGCGGCCAAGCTTCCAGGTCGACAGCAGCGCGAAAACCGAAAAACCGAGCAGCAGCGGAAACCAGCCGCCGTCGAGTACCTTGACCACGTTGGCCGAGAAAAAGGCGAAGTCCACCAAAACGAAAAACACCAGAAACAGCGTTGCCCGAGGCCAGCTCCATTGCCAGAGCGCGCGAACGACCACGAAAGCAAGAATGGTGTCGATCATCATCGTCAGCGTGACGGCGATGCCGTAAGCCGACGCCAGATTGGTCGACGAGCGAAAACCAAGAACGACGATGATCACCGTCAGCAACAGCAACCAATTGATGTTTGGAACGTAAATCTGCCCTTTTTCGCTTTCGGAGGTGAACTTGATTTGAATGCGCGGACAGTAGCCGAGTTGCATCGCCTGGCTGGTCAACGAAAAAGCGCCTGAAATCACCGCTTGCGAGGCGATCACCGTTGCCACCGTCGCCAACGCCACCAACGGAATCAACAGCATTGGATGAGGAACCAGCAGGAAGAAGGGATTCTCGATCGCTGCCGGATCGTTGAGAATCAGCGCGCCTTGACCGAGATAGTTTAGGTAGAGCAAGGGAAAAACCAGCGAAAACCACGCCCATTTGATCGCCCGTCGGCCAAAATGCCCCATGTCGGCGTAAAGCGCTTCGCCGCCGGTGATCGCCAGCACCACCGCGCCGAGAGCCAGGAAAGCCAGTTGCCGATGTTCGGTAATGAAAGCGACCGCGTACCACGGGTTGATCGCCAACAGGACCGAGGGATGCTTGATCACGTTCCAGGCGCCGAGCGCGCCAAGGGTGGCGAACCAGAACAGCATCACTGGTCCGAAAAGCGCTCCGACCGCCGCGGTGCCATGTCGTTGGAAAAAGAACAGCACCACCAATATGGCGATTGTTGTCGGCAGGACATACGGTTTGAGTTGTGGCGTTACCACTTCCAGCCCTTCGACGGCCGAAAGAACTGACATTGCCGGGGTGATCACCGCGTCACCGTAAAACAGCGCCGCGCCGAAAATTCCCAGCACCGACATCAACCAAAGCAGGCGGGGTGAGGCATTGGCGGTTCGCAAGGCCAGCGCGGTCAGCGCCATGATGCCGCCTTCGCCCTTGTTGTCCGCCCGGGTGATGAACAAGACATATTTCAAAGAAACGGTGATCGTCATTGCCCAGAAAACCAGCGACAGGATGCCCAGGACGTTGTCCGGGGTCACCGGCACGGGATGAGGTCCGCCGAACACTTCTTTGATGGTGTATAGCGGACTGGTGCCGATATCACCGAAAACCACTCCCATTGCCGCCAACGCGGTTGCCGCCAGACCGGATTGTTCGCCGTGCGCCGTGTTTTCTGCTGACATTGTTTCTCCCGATTTGCCGCTATCCTAGCTATCCGGCCAAAACGCCAGTACCCCATTCCGCGGTCAGTTCATTCGCAAAATATGGACTATTGATGCGACTGTGCGGTGCACAACATTATATAACTATGTGAGTTGAATGTCGTCAAGCCGACTGCTAGGTATGTGGCAAATTAATCTAAATGGCATGAGCAGTCATCCACAAAAATCTTCATTGCAAAGAAGCCATCGGCAGGCGGCTTGAACTTTGCCTGATCAGGTGTGCGGCAGGATGCGTGCTATTGCCGTTGCGCGGCGGTCAACCAATTTTCAAAGCGCAGTATCGCCGGCCTTGAAGAAGAAGAAAGTCTGATTTTGATAAATTTATATTAAAACAAATTGTTAAATTTTTCGCCGCAGCAGTTGAAGTTCGTTTTTTATTGAGCCGAAGTCGTCGGTTCTTCCTTGGCGGTCAATCTGCAACGCTGAAAACCGAGTGGCGGCCATGAAAGTGGCGACTTGCCCGAACGGGCCGTTGCCGCTTGAGGAAACTAATGGCAGGGCTTTTGACGGTTTCAATGACAGCCGGCAGCTGACGAAACAATGACAATTTGCTGACAATGTCAGTTAGATGTGCGAAATCACATTTTTCCAAGTTTGGCCGGTGCTACAATCGCGCGCTTCGTATTGCAGACGATAATCCCGAAGGAGGATGCCATGGGTGAAGAAAACAAGTCACTCGATCGCAGCGTGCCGCAACGTAGAGGTATCGCTGACGTTCACCTCACCGAAGTTCGCTCACTCCTTTCCTTACAGAAGCTGGTCGAAGAACTGGTTCCCGACGCCGAGTCGGGCGGGCAAGGCGACATCGATCCTGAGATTCAGCAGCAGTATCGGAATGAACTGCGCCAGAAACTCAAACAGATGCCTCCCAAGGAAATCGCTTACATCCTCGAATCGTTGGAACCGAACGAACGGCTGGTGGTATGGGCGGAAATCAAGGAAGGCTCCGACCCGATCCTGGCTTTGCTCTCTGACGATGTACTCGAAGAATTGATCGAGGACAGCCACTATCGCAACGAAAAAACGGTGACCACCGCCTTCGAATTGCGGGACGGCAGATTGCGCCAGTTTTCGGTCACCAGCCCGGAGGATCTCAAAACGATCCAGCCGATCTGGGTCGACATGGTGGCGCCGACGAAAAAGATCCGCACCTGGGTCGGGGCAATGTTCGATGTCGAAGTGCCCGATCCTGCCACCCTCACCGACCTGGAGGCCAGCGCCCGCTTTTATGTCGAAGACGACGGGGAAGTGCACCTGCATTCCGACTTCCTGCTCGATACCAAGGATGAATCACGCAATGTGCCGGTGGCACTGATTCTGCACAACGAAATCCTGTTCACCGTCCGCACCGAGGAACTGCCGGTTTTCCGCCTGCAGCGCGCTCGCGCCCGTACTCGCCCGGGCTACGTCACCGACGGCAAGGATGTGTTGATCGACCTCTACGCCGCCGATGTCGAATACTCGGCGAATGCGCTCGAGGATGTTTACCGCGAACTTGAACGAGTTGGCACCCAGGTTCTCCGCTCGCACGTCACCGACGTCGAAGCGTCGCAGATCCTGGCTTCCGTTTCGGAAGCCGAGGATTTGAATGGGCGTACCCGCCGCAGTATGCTCGATACGCGCCGTGCGCTCTCTTTTTTGCTGCGCGGCAAATTGCTGACCGAGGATCAGCTTGCCGACGTGCGCGAGATTCTGCGTGACATCGAATCTCTCGATGGCCACACGGCGTTTCTGTTCAACAAGATCAACTTCCTGATGGACGCCACCGACAGCGCGATCAACATCAACCAGAACAAAAAGATCGAACGGCTTACCGTACTCAGCGTCGTTTTCATGCCAATCAACGTCTTGGCCGGCGCCGGCGGCATGTCGGAATTCTCGGCGATGGCCACCGCACTGGGACTGGATATGACTTTAGCCTATATCGGCTTTTTCCTGATGGTGGTCGCGGTCGGTATGGTGATGTATTTCGGCCTGCGCTTCTTCGAAAGACGTCAGCCCAAGAAGCCACGCGCGGAGAATCGAAATCGGCCGAGCTGAACGGTCGCTCACCGTGCTGCGGCGGCTTGCCAGGGGTATTTTCCGGGGGATGGAACTCAATCGTCGGATGGGGTGAGCAGTTTGAGACCGACAATGCCGGCGACGATCAGCAGGATGCAGAGCAGGCGCGCGACGCTGCGGGGTTCCCCGAACAGCAGCATTCCGCAAAACGCCGTGCCGACTGCGCCGATGCCGGTCCAGACCGCGTAGGCGGTGCCGATTGGCAAGGTTTTCAGTGCGGCGGCGAGCAGGAGCACCGACAACAGCATCGCCAGCAAGGTGCCGATGCTGGGCCACAGGCGCGAAAAGCCATCGGTGTATTTCAATCCCACCGCCCAGGCGGTCTCGAACAGTCCGGCGACGATCAGGGTCACCCAGGCCAGCGTGTGGTTCATGACCAGCGGGTGAATACCTGCTCGGCGTCGGCGATGGTGCTGGCAATGTCGCTTTCCGTGTGCGCGCTGGAGACGAAACCGGCCTCGAAAGCCGACGGCGCGAAATAATGACCGGCGTCGAGCATGGCGTGGAAAAACCGCTTGAACGCCGACTGATCGGCGTCCATCACTTCAGCGAAGGTCGCCGGGCAGTGCGCACGGAAATACAGTCCGAACATGCCGCCGATCGATTGCGCCGAAAACGGCAGCCGATTGGCGCGAGCCGCGGCGAGCAGTCCGTCGATCAGTTGCTGGGTTCGGCCGGCCAGTGAGTCGTAGAAACCTGGCTGCCGAATCTGCTTCAATGTCGCCAGTCCAGCGGCGACGGCGACCGGATTGCCGGAGAGTGTGCCGGCCTGGTATACCGGACCGAGCGGTGCGACATAACTCATGATTTCGCGCCGGCCGCCGAAAGCGCCGACCGGCATGCCGCCGCCGATGACCTTGCCGAGGGTGGTCAAATCCGGCGTGATGCCATAAAGCCCTTGCGCGCCGCCCGGCCCGACGCGGAAACCGGTCATCACTTCGTCGAAAATCAACACCGCGCCGTGCGTGCTACAGAGTTGGCGCATGGTTTGCAGGAAAGCCGGTAGCGGGGCAATCAGGTTCATGTTGCCGGCCACCGGTTCGACGATCACGGCGGCGATTTTCGGGCCATGTTCGGCGAAAGCCGCCTCCAGTCCCTCGGGGTCGTTGTAATCGAGCACCAGCGTGTGACGGGCCAGATCGGCTGGAACGCCGCCGGAACTGGGATGACCGAAGGTGAGCAGACCGGAGCCGGCCTTGACCAGCAGGCTGTCGGAATGGCCGTGGTAACAGCCTTCGAACTTGATCAGCAGATCGCGTCCGGTCCAGCCGCGCGCCAAGCGGATGGCGCTCATCGTCGCTTCGGTGCCGGAACTGACCAGGCGGACCATGTCCAGCGATGGCAGCATCTCGCACAGCAGTTCGGCCAGCTCGATTTCCGACTCGGTCGGCGCGCCGAACGACAGTCCTTTTATGGCGGCCTCCTGGACGGCACGGATCACCTGCGGGTCGGCGTGACCGAGGATCAATGGTCCCCACGAACCGACATAGTCGACATAGCGCTTGCCGTCGGCGTCTTCGACCCGGCAGCCGCGGCCAGCAACGAGAAAGCGTGGCGTGCCGCCGACCGACCGAAAAGCGCGGACCGGCGAATTGACGCCGCCTGGAATATGCCTTTGGGCGCGCTCGAAAAGATGTTGATTACGGGAAGTCATGCCGGTTTTCCTCGAACAGGGGGAGATAAGCGGCGGCGCGAGCAGCCACGTTGGAGGCTTCAAAAAGATCGCTGATCACCGCCAGCAAGTCGGCGCCGGCCCGCAAAACGGGCGCGGCATTGTCAGCGGTCAATCCGCCAATGGCACAGCTGGCGACGCGCAACTCCTGCCGGCAACGGGTGAACAAGGATAAAGGAGCTGGGGGGGCGTTCGGCTTGATCGATGAGGGATACAACGCGCCGAAAGCCAGGTAATCGACGCCGGCCGACGCGGCGGCTCGAGCGCGTGCGAAATCGGCATAGCACGACGCGCCAAGCACGGCGCCTGCCGGCAAGGCCTGCCGGGCGGCACGCAGATCGCCATCTTCAGCGCCGAGATGAACACCGTCGGCGCCGATCGACAGAGCCAGCGACAAATCGTCGTTGATCAGCAGGCGGACGCCGTGGCGCCGGCACAGATCGAGCAAGGCGCGGGCGGTCTCTGCTCGCCGTCGACCGTCGGCGCGTTTGTCGCGGTACTGCACCATCACCGCCCCGCCAGTGATGGCCTGGGCGACCCGGTCGAACAACGAATCGTCGGGCAAGTTGTCCGGGGTGACGGCGTAAAGGCCGCGCAGCGGGCCGAAGGTATCCGGATCACGCATCGTCGTGCCATGGCCGGCGACCGAACAGCCGGTCGGGAATGAATTGTCCCTTGCCGGGTCGGAACGCGGCGTCGAGCGACTTCCAGGTGTACCGCTGTGCCGTCTGCACCGCCACCTCGACCGGCTGGCCTTGCGCCAGGCAGGCCGCCACCGCCGAGGCCAGGGTGCAACCCGAACCATGGTAGCTGCCGGACAGCCGCGGCCAGTGGTCGGCGCGTACCCGGCCGTGCCCTCGGCGGTAGAGTTCGTTGATCACCTGTGGGGTTTCATGATGAGTGCCGGTCAACAAGACGTACTCGCAACCCAGGTCGAGCAGCTGTTGACTGCACTCGGTCAAAGTCAAATCCGCTGTTTCCGATGCGTGCCCGGCCGCCAGGCGGCGTGCTTCGATGGTATTTGGCGTCAGGACGGTGGTCAGCGGCAACAGGCGCTCGCGAATGGCTGAAATCATTGGTTCATCGACCATCATGTCACCCCGTCCCGAAGCCAGCACCGGGTCGACAACCACCGGGAGCGTCGGCAACGCAGTAAGCAGTTCGGCAATGACCGTCACCTGATCGACGCTACCGAGCAGTCCGATTTTAAAGGCTGCCACCGTCATATCCTTCAACAGCGCATGCGCTTGCTCGGCGACCCAGTCAGTGTCGACGGCGGAAATTTTGTAGACACCAACGGTGTCCTGTACCGTCAGAGCGGTCAACACCGACAGCGGGTGGCAACCCATCGATGCCAGCGTCAACAGATCGGCTTGCATTCCGGCACCGCAGGACGGATCGCTGGCGGCGAAAACAAGAACCAGGGGTGGCGAGGCAGTGCGGTGGCTGCGATTCATCCGAGGCGAGCACGATCGAAAAGGGCTGCCAGGAACGGTGAAAGTTGGCAGCAGTTGAAAGGTTTGGCTAGAATCTTATGAATATCGTTCGATTTTAACCGAAAATCATGACCCGTCAGATGCCCGGCCACAACTCGTCGTCACCCTCCGGACAACTGCTACCCAGGCCCAAGCTATGACGGACGGTTAGTCGGATGGCGAATGTCTGCCGACCGTGGCAAAGTATACGATCGATCCATCATCGGCATTCGCCAGGTCCGTGGCGGACGCCAGGGAATCATCGAAAGGCTCGAAATGTGAAACCAATGCGTTATAGTGATAGACGGAACGATAATTGCGATCACTGACGCAGACTACTGACGATCGATACTGAACAACCTCCCGGAGGAAAAAATTGGCTGAAGTCGCGAGTCTGAAGGGTGTCAAGGTGATGATCATTGATGACAGCAATACAATTCGCCGCAGCGCAGAAATATTTCTGGTGCAGGCCGGTTGTCAGGTATTGCTCGCCGAAGATGGCTTTGACGCGCTGGCGACGATTGCCGACCATCAGCCGGATGTGATTTTCTGCGACATTGTCATGCCTCGGCTCGATGGCTATCAGACCTGCGCGCTGATCAAGAAAAATCAACGTTTCAGTTCGACTCCAGTGATCATGCTGTCGTCCAAGGATGGTTTGTTCGACCGTGCGCGCGGCCGGATGGTCGGTTCCGACCATTATCTGACCAAACCCTTCACCAAGGACAGTCTATTGCAAACCGCTGCCTCCTTCGCGCCACGGTCCGCCAGATGAACTCGACCGCATTGATTGGCAATCAGGAGGTTTGACGAGGCTATGACAATCAAAAAAATTCTTGTCGTTGACGATTCGCCGACTGAACGTCACGTGATGAAAGCCCTATTGATCAGTAACGGTTATGAAGTGATCACCGCTGAAAGCGGTGAAGAGGGCATTGCCAAAGCCAAGAAAGAATTGCCGGACCTGGTGCTGATGGACGTAGTAATGCCCGGCCTGAATGGCTTTCAGGCGACTCGCACCTTGACCCGGGATCAGGCCACTCGCAATATCCCTGTTTTCGTGTGCACCACCAAGGGTCAGGAAACGGACAAAATCTGGGGCTTGCGGCAGGGGGCTCAGGATTATCTGGTCAAGCCGGTGGACAGCCAAGAATTGCTGGCCAAAATCGCGGCTCTTTGAGATCGACCAGACCACTGACCCGTAAATGTCAATTATGTTTGCCGCCCCGGTGTCGAAACAGCTCTTGCCGTGGTTTCGTTGTCCGACCAGGGTGTCGGCGCTGGATTATTCGATAGAAAACAAGCATGTTAATACCATCTCCGTGATAACGCAGGCATGACCAAAAGAACTAGACTGCATGAGTTCCAGTCTTATTTGGCTTCTCGCTTGGCCGGGGTCGACAATCGCAGTGCGTCTGGCTTGCTCGGGATTCAGGCGGGAGGCGAATACTGGCTGCTGGATCTGGCTGATTCCGGCGAGATCGTCCCCCTGTCCCCGCTGACCAGTGTTCCTTTGACCAAACCCTGGTTTCTGGGGATTGCCAATATTCGGGGCAACCTGTTCTCGGTTGTCGACTGGTCGGCATTCCTAGGCAAGGAAAATACGGTACAAAATGCCAATTCCCGTCTGTTGTTGATCGGCACCCGCCACGGTAGCAATGCCGCGCTGTTGGTGACGCGGATGGTCGGATTGCGCAATGTGAATGCATTGACTCTGGAGCATGCCGAGCCGGCAGCACCAGCCTGGGCAAACGAGACCTTTTCCGATAACGAGGGGCGCCGATGGAAGAAGCTGCGGGTGCGCGAGCTGCTGACGGACCAGGCTTTCATGGATATCGGTATTTAGCTTCCGTTCTTTTTGAAACGATAAAAAATGCTCGAAGATACTCTTTCCGAACGACAATTTTCCGTGACTGCTCGCGCGGTCATCCACGCGGTCTCGTCTGACCACGGCCAATGTTCGGACAGCACCACCGGAGGCGCACGATGAATCGCAAAGCCAAACTGCCGCCTTTCCTGGCCCGAATCGCCGACCCGGCCGGCAAAACCGTCGTCGTCTCCAGCGATGGCGGGAGGGGAACGTGGATTGAGAAATTTCGATTGCCATTGACGTTCCTCAGTCAATATCCGATTGGCAAACAGCTGCAAATCATTGGTGTTGCCTTGATAATCGTCATGCTATTGATCGCGATCATGGTTTTCCGAGACAGTCGTCAAGCGACTCATGGCACGGCCTATATCGCGGCGGTTGGCGACATGCGCATGCTCTCACAACGTTTGGCCAAGGCCGCGAACGTCGCTTTGCTCGGCGATCCGAATGGCTTCAAGCAACTGCGTGATTCCCGCGAAGCGTTCGCCAGCAACCTCGAAAAATTGACCAACGGCGGGGAACTGGCTTCGACGACGGTTCCAGGGTCGCCATCGAGTGTCCAGAGCCAGTTACAGGCCTTGACGCAGGTTTGGGAAAAAACCGACAAAAACGCAGCGCAATTGCTGGAGGTCGAACAGAACCTGGTCGTTCTCGGCAAGGACGTCGCGCGGATCAACGCCACGAATCAACAACTGCTCGATCTCGCCACGCAGGTGTCGACGCTCAAAACGCAAAGTGGCGCCAGTTTGCGCGAAAACACCCTGGCCAATCAACTGGTGATGCTGACCCAGCGTATTGCCAAAAATGTCAATTCGTTGCTGGGCGGTCAGGCCATAGAAAACGAAAATTTTCTTATTCTCAGCAAAGATACCACCACCTTCCGGGAGGCGCTGAAAACCCTCACCAAAGGTAGCGAGGCGCAACGAATCGCACCAACGACCGACCCGGAGATTCGCAGCAAACTTGTTGAACTCGAGGAAAAATTCGCCGAAACGCAGACCGCGATCAACACCATTCTGGAAAACATGCAACGCTTGACCGGCGCCAAACGGGCCGGGGCGAAAATTTTCAACGACAGCGAAGAACTGCTCGAAGCGACCAATCAGTTAATGCAATCGTACCAAGGCAATGTGCTATCTCGGACAGGCTACATCATCATGATGATCATCCTCAGCCTGCTCGCCTTGGTACTGCTGGCGATGCTGGTCGTCACCTACCTTACCGAGAGTCAGCGTCATGCGCAACAAGCGGCGCAAAGCCAACAGGAAACTGAAAAGGTCAACAAACAGAATCAGGGGGCGATTCTGCGGCTGATGAACGAACTCGGAGATTTGGCCGATGGTGATCTGACGGTCACCGCAACGGTTTCTGAGGACATCACGGGTGCGATTGCCGACTCGATCAATTACACCATCGAAGAACTGCGGGTGCTGGTCGGGCGAATCAACGACGCTGCCGGGCAGGTGACCATGGCCACCGAAATCGCGCAGCAGACCTCCACCGAATTGCTGGCGGCAGCCGAACGGCAGTCCATGGAAATCAAGGCCGCTGGACAATCCGTGCTGTCGATGGCCACCTCGATGACCAATGTTTCCTCTGAAGCCAGGCAATCGGCGACCGTTGCTCGCCAGTCGCTGGCCGCCGCGGACAAAGGGGCGCTAGCCGTCGAAGACTCGATCAAGGGGATGAACAAGCTTCGCGACCAGATTCAGGAAACATCGAAACGTATCAAGCGCCTGGGTGAGTCGTCACAAGAAATCGGCGAAATTGTCGAACTGATTTCCGACATTACCGAGCAGACCAATGTCCTGGCACTCAATGCGGCGATCCAGGCCGCCTCCGCCGGTGAAGCCGGCCGCGGGTTCACGGTGGTTGCCGAGGAAGTCCAGCGACTGGCCGAGCGTTCCGGTGAAGCCACCAAGCAGATCGGCGCGATCGTCAGAGCGATTCAGACCGACACCCAGGATACCGTTTCAGCGATGGAAGAGTCCACCCGCGGCGTTGTCGAAGGAGCAAAACTTTCCGACGCTGCCGGTAAAGCGCTGGCGGAGATTGGCGAAGTGTCCAAGTCTCTTACCGGGCTGATCGAAAATATTTCGCGAGCCACACGTCAGCAAGCCGACGTTGCGACCAACGTCGCTCGCAAAATGCAAGACATCCTACAGGTCACCGGACAAACGACCGCGGGTACCGAGAAAACCGCAATC
Source organism: Accumulibacter sp. (assembly GCA_016789495.1). Taxonomy (GTDB): domain Bacteria; phylum Pseudomonadota; class Gammaproteobacteria; order Burkholderiales; family Rhodocyclaceae; genus Accumulibacter. The sequence goes on from JAEUOJ010000027.1 coordinate 33,397, forward strand.
GCCATTGGGGAACTGGCATCTCTGGCAACAGAGTTGAAAGGATCGGTCGCTGGTTTCAAGGTCTCTTGACCGGCGGCCGCGATAAGACAACACAGGCTACCAACCGGTGCGCAGACTGAGTACATGATCGCCAAGTAGCCGGCACCAATGGGCCGTGTCCTGGCGTGTCACCTGGTAGCTGCATGCGTAGCCTAGGCGCTCGCGCCGGAAGCATGGATTGGAGAACCTGTCTTAAATGACTGCCTCGACGGATTTCGATATCGGACCTCTGACCTGGGTCAAGAGCGAGATAGACCTTGCTCTGGAACGCGGTGCCAAAGCTCTGCACGATTTTACGGCCAGCGCCAACGGTGGGTCTGGAGATTTGACGCATCTCCGCTTTTGCCGTACTCACCTGCACCAAGTTCAAGGCGCGTTGACTATCGTCAGCCTCGACGGCGTCACCCAATTTGCCGAAGCGGTCGAAGCCTTGCTCGCGGCGGTCGAACAAAGACAGTGCGACGCCAGCGTGGCGGTGATCGATTTGGCACAGCGCGCCATCGTTGTCCTCGGTAACTATCTCGACGACCTGATGAGCGGTCAGTCCAATCAGGCGCTACGTCTCCTGCCGATGTACCAGGAAGTGCAAGTAGCGCGTGGTTTTGAGCGGGCGCAGCCCAGCGACCTGTTTTTCCCCGATTTGCGCATCCGTCCACCACGTCGTTCATCCGCTCCGCCCAAAATTGGTCAACAGGAAACGTTGCGCTTGCTGCGCAACGCCAGAAGCCAATTTCAAAGGGGATTGCTGGCTTGGTTGCGTAATCCGCGAGTCGGTACCGGCGCGGAGGAAATGCGCGATGCGGTCAGGCGCATCGAAGCTTTACAAGAGCAACCGCCTGCACGTGCATTCTGGTGGGTGGCGACCGCCTTCCTGACCGCTCTCGCCGAACAAACCCTGACGCCGGATGCCGATGCCAGACAACTGTGCACGCGGATCGATCTGCAGATTCGCCGCTTGCTCGAAGGCTCGAACAATGTAGCCGAACGGATGCTGCGCGACGCCCTCTATCTGGTGGCCAAGGCAAAGAGCAGCGACCGCAAAGTTCGACGGGTCAAGGACCATTATCGTTTGGCCTCTTTGTTGCCCGACCCGGGCTCCGCCGTGCCGGTGGCCGAAGAATCGGTGCGTCGCCGGTTGCGTGAAGCAGTTGCCGCCACCGAGGAAGCATGGAGCAAGTTCTGCGCCGGGACGACGGCAGCGTTGTCGGCGTTCAAGGCCTGTGCCGTCAATCTGGGTAGTCTGGTCCAGCAGACGGGTAGTGCCGACTACATCGCGTTGTCGCAGACCTTGTCCACTGTTGCCAGTCATTTAGTCAAAAATCCGGCGATCCATAGCGAGGCGTTGGCGATGGAAACCGCCACCGCGATTCTGTTGGCTCAACACGCTCAGGAAAGCCTGCCCTATCTCGGCGAAAATTTCTCGCAGCAAGTGGCGGTGATGGTCGGACGTCTCGCCGATTGCCTGACGGGCAAGGAACTTCCGCCAGAGTCCAAAGTCCCGTCGCTCGACGAAATGTCGAGGCTGGCCCATGAACGCCTGCTCAACGGTCAAGTGGCCCGCGAAATACAAAGCAATCTCGGACAAATCGAACAAGTTCTCGACGGATTCTTCCGTGACGCGACTAAACGGGCCGAGCTGAACAACCTGGAAATGATGATCCGCCAGATCATCGGCGCATTGACCATCATGCACCATGTTGGCGCCGTGGCGACGCTCCGGAAATGCGCGACTGACATCCGCAAGTTCGCCAGTTCGGATTACGTTCCGCAAGAGGCCGACTTCGAACGCGTGGCTGAAGAACTGGCGCTGGTCGGCTTCTTTGTCGATGCCTTGCAGCACGGCCCCACCGATTTTGCCGAATTCGCTGCCCAGATGAAGGCGAGAAAGGCGGGTGCCGTCGTCGATGAGCAAGCGTTGGCTTCGGTCGAACAGGAAATCGAACAAGGGAAACGCGAGACACATGCCTTGCTCGCCGCTCTCAAGGAGCAGCCGACCGACGCCTCGCTACGACAGGAGGTTCAGCAAAACCTGGCCTCTCTGCAAAAAGACGCCGGCCTGATCGCCGACAAGCAGCTCGAACAAGACACCAAAGATATGCTGTTCGCCCTGGCTGCCGGCAGCAACGCCGCACAGATCGATCAGGCGATGGCCACGCTACAGCCGCCAGCGGCGCCGCAGCCGTCGGCGGCAACGCTGCAACTGGCCCAGGCGTCCACCGAGGAAGTCGATGCCGAACTGCTCGACATTTTCCTCGAAGAAGCCGAAGAAGTCATGTCGAGTATCGCCAGCACTTTCGGCAGCCTGAAAGAAGAGCCCGACAACCTGGAACTGCTGCGCGCCGTTCGCCGTTCGGTGCACACTTTGAAAGGCAGTGGCCGGATGGTCGGTCTGAAAGATCTGGGTGAAGCGGCTTGGGCGGTGGAGCAGGTCCTCAACCTCTGGCTGCGCCAGGAGCAGCCGCTCAACCCGCCGCTGATGGCCTTGATCGACCAGTCCTACACCGTGTTCAACACCTGGATCAAGGTGTTGCGTCTCGGACAAGGGCAACTGCCCGACGCGGCCCCACTGATCGTCGCCGCCAATGCCTTGCGCCAGGATAGCGAAACGCCGGTCGAGAAACTTCTGGCGATCACACCTTTGGCGCCAAGCCAGCCCGTCGCCGCGTCGGTGTCGCCGCCTGCAGCCGAGCCCGCCGTCGAACTGGCGCCAGCGAGCGTCGAACCATGCCAGCCGGGCGAACCACTCGAAGGCGCTGGTGCCGATACGGCTGAACCGCCGTCAGCGCTCGCTGAGGAAATCCCGTGGACGGTTACGCCGCCGCCCGATGCGCCCGGTAAGGAGCGGGTGCCGGACGCCGCCAACGAAATCATTCTTGATTTTGCCAGTGACGAGACGATCGGGCACGCCGCCGAGACGGACGCCGTGTTGGCGCCGGAGGACTCCGCTCCGGCTGTTTCCCCGCCGCCGCTAACCGATTCCCTGACCGATCGGCCACGACTGTCGATCGCTCCAGGGCTGGCCGACATTTTCAATGACGAAGCGCATGCCCATCTCGACACGTTGGCGCGCGAATTCTCGCTGCTCGAACTGTGTCCGGCCGACCCCACCAAACATGAAATGTATCGGGCGGCGCATACCTTGGCCGGCATTGCCGGTACGGTCGGCATCACCTCGGTCAACCGCCTGAGTCGGGCGCTCGAACACGCGCTGATGCGTCGCAATCACTGCGCCCACCCCGACGATCTCGACGCTCTGGCCACCATCCAGCAAACGATCGAGACGCTGAGCATCATGCTTGACGACATCGTCGGCAACCACGAACCGGCGTTTGACGAAACGTGGGTGGACGCGCTCGTCGCGCTATATCCGGCTGAGGTGGTGTCTGCCACCCCGACTGGAGTCGCTGCCACGGGCGACGCCGTGCCAGTACTCGTCACACCGGCAGGTGAAACGCCAGCCGAAGAGGTGATGGAGGACGAGATCCCTGAGGACGTGATGCCGGCAAGTGAACTGTTGGCGCTGCCGACGAGTCCGGCAACTTCGGCCGGCAGCTCACCGCTCACTGCCGCGGCTGGCTCGACGCCCGAAATTGAAACAGTTGTCGAACGACCGGTGCTGGTCGATGAACTCGACGAGCAGTTGCTGCCGCTGTTCCTGGAAGAAGCGTTCGACATCAACCAGAACATCGCCACACAATTGCAGGCGTGGCGCAGCAATCCGGCTGACGACGATCCGCCTCGCCGCCTTGCCCGCCTGTTCCATACCCTCAAAGGCAGCGCCCGGATGTCCGGGGCAATGAATCTCGGCGAGATGGTGCACGCCATAGAAACGCGGATGCAGCAACCCCGGCCGGTCGGACGGCCGCCGCTCGAACTGATCGAAGACGTTGAAAGCGCTTTCGATCTAATCGTGCAGAGCGTCGAAATACTGCAAGGCGGCGGCCAGCCGCCAGTGCAGACGGCGGCGGTCGCCGCTCTCGCCAGCACACCCATCCAAGCCACCGCCGAGCAGAGCGCCGTTCCGTCGACCGATGAAACCAGCGCTCGTGCCGAAACACCGGAAAGCGACGGTGACACCGGCGTACATCGCGCCACCCTGCGCGTTCGTGCCGAGCTGATCGACCGGTTGGTCAATCAGGCCGGCGAATTGTCGATCGCCCGTTCGAGAATCGAAGGCGAAATGCGCGCCATCAAGCTGTCGCTGCTCGATCTGACCGAGAACGTCATTCGTTTGCGGCGGCAATTGCGGGAAGTCGAGATTCAGGCCGAATCGCAAATGCAATCCCGCACCGCGCCGACCGGTGAGCTGCTTTCCGACTTCGATCCGCTCGAATTCGACCGCTTCACCCGCTTCCAGGAACTGACGCGGATGATGGCCGAATCGGTCAACGACGTGGCCACCGTCCAGCAGAACCTGCTCAAAAACCTCGACGATGCCAACGCCGCGATTCTCGCCCAATCCCGGATGAACCGCGACGTGCAGCAGGAACTGATGTCGATACGCATGGTGCCGTTCGGCAGCATCGCCGACCGTCTCTACCGTATTGTCCGCCAGGCCGCCAAAGAGGTCGGTAAACGCGCCAACCTCGAAATCAAGGGCGGCCAGCTTGAAATAGACCGCAGCGTCCTCGACAAGATGCTCGCGCCGCTTGAGCACATGTTGCGCAACGCCATCGCCCACGGCCTTGAAGACACCGGCGTGCGGGTCGCCAAAGGCAAGCCGGAGATTGGCGAAATATCACTCAATCTGGCGCAGGAAGGCAACGAGATCATCGTCACCTTTGCCGACGACGGTGCGGGCCTGGACATCGACCGCCTCCGCCAACGTGGTCTGGCGGCCGGACTGCTCAGTGCCGCTGACGCCGAGGACGTCGAGCGGGTCGTTGACCTCATCTTCGCCCCCGGTTTATCCACCGCCAGCGAAGTCTCCCGGCTATCCGGCCGGGGCATCGGCATGGACGTGCTGAAAAGCGAAGTCGCCAGCCTCGGTGGCCGAATCGAAGTTTTCAGCACCCCTGGTCAGGGCACCACCTTCCGACTCTATCTACCGCTGACCCTGGCGATCACCAAAGCCTTGCTCGTTCGTTCCGGTGGTAGCCAATACGCCATCCCGGCGGCGATGATCGAACAAGTGCTCGACCTCAAGGAAAAAGGGCTGGAGCGGATACGGCGGGCGCATTCGACACTGTGGAACGGCAATACCTACCCCTTCCATTACCTGCCGCAACTGTTGGGCGAGCACTCGGCGCAGGCCGCACGACAACGCCAGTACTGGGTGCTGTTGCTGCGCAGCGGTAGTCGCCGCATCGCCTTGCAGATCGACGAACTGATCGGCAACCAGGAAGTCGTCGTCAAGAACATCGGCCCACAACTGGCGCGGGTCATCGGCATCGATGGCGCCACGGTGCTTGGTAACGGCCAAGTGGTGTTGATCCTCAATCCGGTGGCCTTGGCCAGCCGTGAGCGTGGCACGACGAGCAGCGTGCCGGCGCCTGAAAAAGCCGCCCTCCCAGCGGCGCCGGTAGCGCCAGCCACCGCCGCGAGCGTGATGATTGTCGACGATTCGTTGACCGTCAGAAAAATCACCAGTCGCTTGTTGGCGCGAGAAGGCTATCAGGTGCGGACCGCCAAAGACGGTGTCGACGCGCTCGAACAGCTCGCCAGCGACCTGCTGCCGGACGTGCTGTTGCTGGATATCGAGATGCCGCGCATGGACGGTTTCGAGCTCGCTCGCAATCTGCGCCACGATACGCGTCTCAAACACTTGCCGATCATCATGATCACTTCACGCACCGCCGACAAACACCGTCGCTACGCCGAAGAGCTCGGCGTCAACCATTACCTCGGCAAACCGTACCAGGAAGACGAATTGCTGGCGTTGATTGCCAGTTACGTCAGCGCCCGCCAGCGCGCCTGACCCGCGCATGGGGCTGCCGGGGCGGCTGCGCTGCTGCGCCGAACCCGTCGAGCACCGGCAGCGGTGTTTCACTGACTGATTCCGCAGCAAAGAAAAGATTCATGGCGGCAAGAATAAAGATTGATGACGGATCGACGAAGACGAAATGCTGGTATCGGGTAACGAACTGGGTGGAAGACGACCCTGCGCAAGGTGCGCCCGGCGGTCGATGACGCCGAGACAGACTTCCTCGGCGTTGAAGTCAGCCGTACCGACTGCAGGAACCGCCCAACCTTCCCTGGACGCCTGGCCCAAGCGACCGACAAGGTTTCCCCGAATTCCCGTGACAGGGGCCACCTATGCGCTTCGAAATCGGAATACCCGCCCTCGCTCTCCCACTCCGATCACAGCGATCTCGCCAGTCCGACAGGCTCCTAGTGTCTAATTGCAATATTTCGTAGTAGTAATATGATGCGTTCGCATGGATTCTTGGTGGGGGGAGGAATGGGCCGGGTGGCGGTGGCGCTGTCTTGCACAGTGGAGGTAAAGGGGGAATTGGAACGGATGTCACGGAGTCGCAGCGGCGAGGTTCGTTTGGCGGAGCGAGCGAGGATCGTCCTGGGCTGTCTGCGGGGTCTGCGGAACGAGGAGGTTGCTCGCGAAGTCGGGGTAAGACCGAACACCGTGGGATTGTGGCGTCGGCGCTTTGCCGAGCATGGCTTGTCCGGGTTGCGTGATGCTGCTCGGTCGGGCAAGCCGGCGAAGTACGGGAAGGAACTGCGTGACCGCATCTTGACGCAGCTGGAACTGCCCCCTCCGGAGGGGATGGCGAGTTGGGATGGTGGTTCGTTGGCGAAGGCGCTGGACGTGTCGGACGACGTTGTGTGGCGCGTGTTGCGTCGGGAGGGCATCCAACTGCAGCGCCATCGCTCCTGGTGTGTCAGTACGGACCCCGAATTCGCGGCCAAAGCAGCGGATGTCATCGGACTGTACCTGAACCCACCTGAAAAGGCCGTGGTCCTGAGTGTCGACGAGAAGCCCTCGATCCAGGCTCTGGAGCGCCGACGCGGCTATGTCCAAACCAGTAGCGGGAAGGTGGTCCAGGGACTCAAGAGCACATACAAGCGCCATGGCACCGTTAACCTGTTCGCCGCCCTTGAAGTGGCCACCGGCGTCATCCGCGGGAAGACCACGCAAACCAAGAAGCGCGCCGACTTCCAGGCCTTCATGGAGGAGGTCGTCGCCGACGAACCCGCCGACCGCGAGATCCACGTCATCCTGGACAACCTCAATACACACAAGAAGAATGACGAGTGGCTCGCCGCTCA
>JAEUOJ010000054.1 GCA_016789495.1 Accumulibacter sp.
GACCGTGAAAATCCGAGCCGCGCGAGGCCAGAAAACCGAATTCGCGAGCCAGACGCCGAAACACCTCAACCTGTTCACTGGTATGGCTACCTGATTGCACTTCGATCGCCCGCCCGCCGAGGTCCTTGAATTCGCCAAGCAAACGCCGCAAGTCGGCGGACGACAACTTGTAACGTCCAGGATGAGCCATCACCGCCACACCACCGGCGTCATCAATCCATGTCAGCGCATCGCTCACCGTCGCCCAGCGATGCGGCACGTAGCCCGGCTTGCCAGGAACCAGAAACGATTCGAAGACACTACGCACATCCTTGCGCACACCGCTATCCGCCAAGTAGCGACCGAAATGACTACGACTGATCAGGTTCGGATTTGCCGCTAGGCGCATCGCCCCATCGAAAGCGCCAAAGATGCCCACCCGTTCGAGATCGGCCGACATCCGCCGGGCACGATCGATGCGTCCGGAACGCACGCTGTGCAGTCCTTCGATCAACGTCGGATGAGTATCGTCCACCGCCAGGCCGACGATATGAATCTGCATCTCCTGCCACTCGGTGGAAATCTCGACGCCATTGACAAAAGACATGCCCAGCGCACTTGCCGTAGCCCGCGCCTCGGCCAAACCCGCCAGATCATCATGATCGGTCAGCGACAACAGATCGACGCCATTCGCCGACGCGCGCTCGACCACCGCCGAAGCCGGCAACAGTCCGTCGGAACAAAGAGAATGACAGTGAAGATCGCAGTTGCGCATCGCGGTATGTCGGAATCAGTGAGCAAAATGAAAGAGGGCGAGTAACAGCACGCCAAGCAAGCGTATGCCCAACCGACAATAATAACACACGCTTTCACCTCTTCCGTCAGCCTGACGAGTCGGAAAGCCCCCTCCTTCGCTGCCATCGCCAGCGCGCTCAACGGCTCGACCGGGCTTGCCTGGGCGTGGGATTGCCCTGGAGAAAGCACTCAAGGTGAAATCAACCGGCACATCTTGTGCTATATTCCCGTCCGCCGGAGAGGTGGCAGAGTGGTCGAATGTACCTGACTCGAAATCAGGCGTAGGTGAGAGCCTACCGCGGGTTCGAATCCCGCCCTCTCCGCCAGATAACCAAAGCCCCGTCGCACGGGGCTTTTTTTTGCCGCCTGACAGGTGAACCAACCAAGTGGGCCATTCGTGCCTATTTGTATGAGAATACCTTGCTATATTCGCCTCTCGCGGCATGGCATTTTTTTCTTCCGTATCGTGGTGCCGAAGGCGTTGCGCCCGCTTCTTTGACGGGCGCAGCGAAATCAAGCGCGCTCCACACGCGGAACATGCGCGCGGCACTGGTTCAGTCCCGCCAACTTGCAATGGCGGCTACCAACTCTTCGATCTGGTGAAGTGCGCGATGGCCCCGAAAATCGACCCGAACAACCCGAGCACGCGGCTCCCCGAGAATGTCAATGGCAAGTTCGAATACACCGTCGAGGAAGACCTGAACGCGGACACCCGCAAGGTTCAGATCAAGACCGACTCGAAAACTGCCGAATCGGTGGCCGCAGGTCGGGCAGTTGCCCTTGCCCATAAGCAGAAAAATCAACTGCTCATGGCAAGATCGCCACGGAAGACCCGGACAAACTCGCCGAAGATGCCGCATTTCGAGCCGAAATTGCCGCCATGATGGCAGGCAACAGCAAACCTGTCGCCACATCAGCCCCCGCCCCTGCTCCGTCCTCGGCGGCTTTCGAGCCGCCACTTCGCCGCACCAAGATCAATACGGACAAACTGCCCGCATTTGATCCGTGCTCGCGTTAAGCACGAAACCATTGAACCATCATCGCTGCAAACCTATCTGTCCTCAGTCGAAGGGCGACGGAAACTTAAAGAGAGTTGTCGAACTTCCGCCGGGCAGTTCAACATAAACATTGATGGCCTTTCTTCTATTCCTGTTCCGATGCCTGACAAAGCCCTACAAATAGAATTTGTGGAGCGTAGTCGGAGCGTTTTCGGGCTGCTTGAACAGCAGTCTGCCGCTACCGCCAAGGCCCAAGCCATCTTCGACTCCCTGCTGGCCGGCATATTTTCCGGCTGACGAAGCCCCGCCTTCGGCCTACAATTCGCATCATGGAACCGATCAACGAACTCCGCTTTGCCGTGAGCGACCGCATCAACGATGCCGAGGTCGGGCCAAAGCACGTCCCGTTGAGCTTGTTGGGCGACTTTCAGAAGGATGTCAGCGAGTTTCTGCGGGGTTCCGCTCGAGATGTCGATCCTGCGGAGGTGCTGGTTTCGGTCGAAGAGGGTTCCCTTGCGCTGGTGGCAACTGGCCTGATGGCCGCCACGACATTGTGGGCCGACCTCGAACACCTGAAATCTCCCGATTCGTTGAATCTGATCGACCCCAAACGTGCAGCCGTTGTGGAACGCTGGCAAGCGACTGGCCGGCAGAATCCCAATCGTAAATATCGGGTTTCCGACACCGCGGCGCGCGTTAGCCTATCGGTTGATGGCTCGACTGATTTCCGAAGAATCGAGGAAGTGTGGGTATTGGTCGAAAAATACGTTCATGGCAAAGTGGTGGATTGGGGGGGCAAAACCAAACCTAACGTCCATCTGGAAATGGCAGATGGAACTGTCTTGAAAGTATCCGCCGCTCAGAACCAGCTTGCACAGGAGGAGCAGAACCGTCTTTACCGCTCCGCGTTACTTCACATTAGCGCCGAGGAAAACCTCCTGACTGGCGCCATTCGCAACCCAATCCTGTTGGCGTTCGAAGCACATCAGCCCGCCTTTGACGAGACTGAGTTTAAGCAAATGGTGCAGCGAGGCACGGCAGCTTGGTCGGATGTGCCCAATGCAAGCGATTGGGTGGAGACCCTGAGAGGCGGTCGAGCATGACGTCATCGGTGCTGTTCGATACCAGTTTCCTGATTACGCTCGTTGATCAGACCCGCCCGAACCACGATACCGGCGTCAAGTATTATCGGCTGATGCTGGAACAGCAGGTGCCGATGTATTTTTCGGCCATCGTTGCCGCCGAGTTTTCGATTAAGCAGGCCATTACAGACCTGCCGCTGAAAAACTTCCGTGCCATACCATTCAACATCCCGCACGGGAAGGAAGCCGGCCGTCTGTGGAATCTGCTGTGGTCAAGCGACGACAACACTTCCCGGTCTGTCGCCCGCGATGACGTGAAACTGATCGCCCAAGCCATTCACGAGTCGATTCCCTTTATCCTCACCGAAGATGCTTCGACTTTGCTCAAATACTGCGAGCGGTTGCTTACCGCCGGCCACGGCCGGATACGCGCCATCAAGCTTGCCGATGGCTTTGACCCTTGCGCCTTCCGCGAGGATGGGCAGCGCGGATTGAGTCTGGACGATAATCCCACTTCGGGCGAGCAGTAGGCACTCGTCCCGTTGGCAGTGTTGTCGGCGGCATTTCTCCGACGCTAGGCTTGTAAAACTTATTGGGAAAATCTCCATGCGCATCATCAACTTCTCTGACGCTCGCAACAACCTCAAACAGCTCATCGACCGCGTGGTCGAAGATGCGGACGTGGCTGTGATCGCCCGCCGCGACGCCCCCGATGCCGTGGTGATGTCGCTCGACACGTTCAACAGTTGGATGGAGACTGTCCATCTGTTGAAGACCCCGGCCAACGCCAGCCACCTCGCCAAGTCCATCCGTCAGTTGCGTTCAGGTAAGGCGCGGGAGCGGGCGCTGGTCGATGCCTGATCGGCTGCTCTGGACATCCGCCGCTTGGGCGGATTATGTGTATTGGCAAGGGCAGGATCGCAAGACGCTGAAACGCATCAATGCTCTGATTCAGGACGCGATGCGCCATCCCTTCGAGGGCATCGGCAAGCCCGAGCCGCTACGCGAAAACCTCTCTGGCTTCTGGTCACGTCGCATCGACGATGTGAATCGGCTGGTCTATACCGTCGAAGGCGACAACCTGGCCATCGTCGCCTGCCGCTACCACTACGAATAGCACCAACCCTGCGCGCCGAAAGGCCCATGGCAGAGGCTTTTCCGAGGGCTGTCGGCCGCAAACCCTTGCCAGTTGTACTTGGTGCAAAAAACATAATAACTAATAAAAACAAAGAATTAATCAACACAAACCATCGGATTTGTGTATGATCCGATCTGTCGCTTGGTTGTTTCTCGTTGTTTGCCAAATGTGACCACCCTCCAGCCCGCTGCGCGGCTACCGCACCCAACAAGATTGCCGGCCCTACGGGGAAGAAAGGCGGACGTGCCCACCTTACGGGCTAGGGATCGTTTTTGTTTTCGCTCATCCTGAATACGGCTCCTAGCCCTTGTGGAGTCATGAACTCGCTCTCTCAGGAGACGAGCCATGGCTGCACTTTCTGTCCGTTCCACTACTGCTGTTCGTCGCGCTCAACACGCGGTTTCCCTCAATAGCAAGTCCCTCCGCATTTCGCGGTCCATCAAGGCCGCCGCGAACGATTCCGCTCGCCTGCCGGTCGTGCATCCGGCCGTCGATGCCCCCAAGACCTTTTCCGGCGGCTTCGTGCTGTGGGCCGGGGCGAAGGGGTGGAGTTCTGATGTCCTTCAATCCTATCGGCCGACCAACCGAATCGCTTGATCTTTGGGTGTGCGGGTGCGGCGGCGGATGCCATCGGCTATGCCGGTGCCGCTTCCGAAATCATTCTCAGCGATGCCAACCCAGACCTGATTGCCGCCCACGGGTGCAGCGTGACGTGAATGCGGCCATCGACGTTCTTGGCCGGCTTTTCACGCGGGCGAACAACACGAAATCGGCCTACAACAAGCTGCGCATCGAGTTCAACGCGGTCAAGGCGGGTTCCGACCGCCTTGAGGCCCTGTTCATCTACCTGCTGTGGCACACCACCAACGGCCTGTGCCGTTACAACAAGAAGGGCAACTTCAATGCCTCGTTCGGCTATCGCAATGCGACAACCGGCGCGGCTGTCTCCGTTCCCGAAAAAGCCCTTCGTCGTATCGTCGCGGCACTTGGCAAGGCCACGTCCAATGTGTCCGATATGCGGGCCACTCTCGCAGCAGCCGGAGCTGGCGACGTGTCAATCATTGACCCGCCCTATCGTCCGCCGGTTGGCAAAAAGGCCACCCACGTCAGCTACACCAAGGACGGCTTTTCCATCCTGATGTATAGATGGTGCGGGCGGCATTGGCCGCCGCCCGTCGCGGTGCCACGGTATTCATCCACGACGACGACACGCCCGAAACCCGTCGGCTGCATGGCAAGTGCTCCGAGATTCTGTCGGTCAATCTTGAGCGGAAAATCGGCAAGAAGCGTGTCATCGTGACCGAGGCCTTATTCATCTACCGTCCGGTGGCGGTCGCCCAGGTTGTTGCCGAATCGAAAATCGAAGTTGCGCTGGCCGCCAACACGTTTCTGCTATCGGCGGCTCCAACGAGTTCGGCCATATCGACGAGCCGCAACTGGCCGTGACCTACGAGGGTAAGGGCAACATTGCCGAAGCCACGTTGTGGGCACATCCGGTCAATGGCAAGTGGTTCGCTGGTTTCGATTTCGCCTTCCGCACCGGGGCAAACCAAGCCCAGACGCGGCTGCCCTCGAAGCTCGACACCAGCCATGCTCCGGCATCGCTCGCCATCGAGGCGGCGGCACGGCGGCTTTCGGCCAGCCTCGATGCCAAGTTCCCCGACCTGAGCGTTCTGGTCAAGGCCAAGGCCAAGCAGGTCGCGGCCATCCGGGACTGGCTCAACGCCCAAATCGACGTTGCGCACAAGGGCGGCTTCGAGCCGAAGCCGCTTTTCACCTTCATTGAGACGTTGGTGTAGCATATTGGCATCATTTCTGGGGGATTCGGGCTGAGCTGTTGGAGGAAATCGATCATGGCGACACGCGTGAAGCCGGAGACTGCCGAGATTGGGCTGAAGCCACGTGATCGGGTGACGAACTGGTCGGAATTCGATCGGGCTCTGGTCAACCGGGGGAACCTAACGATCTGGTTCGACCAAGCGAGTATTCGGGACCAGTGGACTCCGGCCCCACCGGTTGGCCGTGGCAAGCCCGGGCTGTACTCGGCAACCGCCATTCAGACGTGCCTGATGATCAAGGGGCTGTTCCAGTTGCCGTATCGCGCCACGGAGGGACTGATCAAGTCACTCATGGGCCTGTGCCAACTGGTCTTGCCGGTGCCGGATCACACCCACCTGTCGCGACGGGCCGCACAGCTTTTGGTGAAGATTCCTCGTCAGCCGCGCCAGGGACCGACGCACGTAGTCGTCGATTCGTCCGGTCTGAAGATCTTCGGCGAAGGCGAATGGAAAGTGCGTCACTCGCCGGCTGGAGGAGCGACAGTGGCTTCCACCGGCGTAGTATCGCCGAGAACATGATGTACCGGCTCAAGCAACTGGGCGGCAGCCTGTACTCCCGGACCTTGGAGCGGCAAGTGACAGAAGCTCACGTGCTCGCCGCTATCCACAACACGTTTACCTACCTGGGCATGCCGTGTTCAGATCGGGTAGGGCAAAGTGCGACCGCGGCATGAAACAGCGCGTGACAAAGGGGATGTCATGCCGAAATTTCGCGACCAAATCGAATAATATATCAGTAATTACTAATAGTTCACCAGCGCCCCTCCAGGTACACGCCCGGGCTGGGGAACTCCTGTCCCTCGGGATTCTGCATCACGATCAGGCTGCTGCCGCCAGGCTGTAAGTCCACCTCAGCGCGGAGGGTATTCCACGGCGCCGGAGTAAAGCACGGTATGATCAGCGCCGGATCGGTCCAGACGCGAAAGAGCTTTTCGCGCGGGGCGTCGATGAGACGGGTCAGTAACAGTTCGAGACTGACGGGAGAATTCACTTCGTGCGTCATCGCGGTCCTCCTTTCCGTCGCAGTCTGACAAAGGTCTCGAAACCGCCGAAGATCATGCGCTTGCCATCGAATGGCATGGCCTTCGGGCGCATCATCTCGCGCAGGCGCGGGTCGGCGATCACCTTCGCGTTCACCGCGTCGCGCTGCTTGCGCGACTCGTAAACGATCCAGGAAAAGAGTACCACCTCGCCTTCCTTTAGCTTCACCGCCTGCGGGAAGGAAGTCCATTTCCCCGGCTTGACGTCGTCGGCAACGCATTCGACGTACTCCAGCGCGCCGTACTCGCGCCATACTTTGCCGGCCTGGCGTGCGATGCGACGATAAGCCGCGAGTTTCTGTTTCGGAACGGCGAGAACGAAACCATCCACGTAACGGGTCATCTCCAGTCTCCTTGACTTGGGTTGGGGGTCAATCCCTAGCGGGCGCGCCAAGTGGAAAGTAATGGCGGAAAGGCCGCGCCTCGTCTACCGCACGCGCGAATGAGGGTCGCGCCAGCAGGCGTTGGCGATAGGCCTTGAGCGCAGCGAATTCGTCGGCGATCGGATAGGTCCAATCGGCATAGAACAGCGACGGCGCCGCCGCGCAGTCGGCCATCGTGAAGGTATCGCCCGCGGCCCATTCGCGATCCCGCAGGTGGATGTCGAGCCAGCGGTAGGCATGGTCGAGCAGGCGCCTTGCGTCCTCGACGCCGTAGGGGTCACGGCGCTCCGCCGGGCGCAACGCGTCGTAGACGAACTTACCCTGCGGCGTCATCACGTAGTTGTCGAAAAAGCGGTCCATGAAGCGCACGTCCAGGCAAACGAACGGGTCGTCGGGCAGCAGCAACACGGGCCCCGGATGATGCAAAGCCAGGTGTTCGATGATGATGCTCGATTCGCGCACCGCCCGCCCGTCGTCGACCAGCACAGGGAAGCGCTTGAATGACCACAGCGCTTCGAGTTCGGCATCGACCTCCGGCGTGCCGACGACGCGCCATTCGAAAGGCGTCGCGTTCTCGTACAGCGCGATCAGCACTTTCTGGCAATAGGATGAAAAGGGATGGGCGTACAGGACGAGGCTCATGGCGATGTCACCTCCCCCCCGCGTACCGCCGCCTCGATCGCGGCGATGTCGATCTTCCGCATGCCCATCATGGCCTCGAACGCGCGCTTCGCCACGTCACCGCCTGTGGCGAGTGCCTGGGTCAGCACACGCGGCGTGATCTGCCACGACAGGCCCCACCTGTCCTTGCACCAGCCGCAGTCGCTTGCCATGCCACCGTTGGCGATGATCGCCTGCCAATATCGGTCGGTCTCGGCCTGGTCATCCGTCGCAATCTGGAACGAAAACGCCTCGCTGTGTCGGAAGACATCGCCTCCGTTGAGGCCGAGGCAGGGCAGGCCGCAGACGGTGAATTCGACCGTCAGCACGTCGCCCGCCTTGCCGCCGGGATAATCGGACGGCGCACGATGCACCGCCCGGACCGCGCTGTCCGGGAAGGTTCGGGCGTAGAAGCGCGCGGCTTCTTCCGCATCGTGGTCGTACCACAGGCAAATCGTGTTCTTGCTCATCGTGAATTTCCTCTATCCGTTACAGCGTTGATCTTCGGGTCACGTACATGGTCCCCCGTTCAGTACCTGGCGTCTTCGGGCAGTCCTTCTTCGACCGGCCGCACCTCGATTTCGCCATAGCGCGCACCCGGCCACTGCGCCGCGATCTGGATCGCCTCGTCGAAGTCGCGCGCCTCGATAAGGAAAAAGCCGCCGAGCTGTTCCTTGGTTTCGATGAACGGCCCGTCGGTCACCGAGAGGCGACCGTCGCGCACCTTCAAGGTCACGGCCGACGACGCGCTGCGCAGCGCCCGCGCATCGACCAGGTGCCCGCTTTGACGCAACGCCTGAACGTAGGCCAGCGTCTCCTCGCGCACCGCGTCCCACTCCGCACGCGGCATGCGTGTGAAAGTGGCTTCCGCCTCGTAGGCCAGGCAAAGGTATTTCATCGTCTCATCCCGTCGCCTGCGGGCTGGCGCATGCCACGGCAATGCGCGGCGGCGCCGTCGATCGCGGGTAAACAGGTTCGACATGGCCGCGCGGTGGCGGCAAACCTTGCAACAGCGTCACTGGGTCGGCCCTGCGCGTAGACTTTCATTGTGTCGCACTCGCCTCAGGCTCAGGCACGATGACCATCCACGACACGCCGAAGCGGTCCGACACCATGCCGAAGCAGGCGGAGAAAAAGGTTTTGCCGAGCGGCATGACAACCTCGCCGCCCGCCGCCAGCGCATCGAAGCGCCGCCGCGCCTCGGCTTCATTCGCCGCCTGCAGCGAGAGCGAGAAGCCCTGGAAGTTCGGATGGCCCATACAGTCGTCGGCCATCATCAGTGTCGCCTCGCCGACGCGCAGGCAGGAATGCATCACCTTGTCGTCGTAGCCCTCCAGCATGCCCGGGCATTTCTCCGGCGCCTCGCGGTAGTGCATCAGCATCTCGAGCTCGGCGCCGAGCGCCTGCCGGTAAAAGCCGATGGCCTCTGCGCAGCGGCCGTCGAAGAACAGATAAGGTTGGATTGGCATCACGGTCTCCTTGAGAAATGGGGTGTTACGACATCGAATGCAGGCCGATCATGTTGCCTTCGGTATCGACCACGAGCACGATGTGGCCGTACTGTCCGATCGATGTCTTCTGCCGGTGAATGCGGCCGCCGGCCTGTTCCGCCTTCGCCGCCTGGACAGCGCATTCGGCGCCAGTGAGGTAGATGTTCACGTTGTGTCCGCCAGCTGCGAGGCCCGGCATCCTGACCAGCGCACCGGTCGCGCCCATGGCGTCCTGAAGCATGGGGAAGGCCCACATCTCCATGCCCGGCGGCTGGCCGGGGACTTCGAGCCGGGTGAGCGGCGTGCCGAACACCGTCTGGTAGAACGCCTTGGCACGCGGCATGTCGTCGACGTAGATTTCGAACCAGCCGAGCGGGTTCCTCGGGCAATCGTCGCTCATCCCTGGCTCCTCAATCCGGAATTTCGGGCTCGACCAGCCGCGCCAGCGCCTCGAGCGATTCCTGCCAGCCGAGGTAGCAAAGCTCGGTGGGGATCACTTCAGGAATACCCTCCTGCACCGCGACCAACTCGGTGCCACAGGACACGGCGCGCAGGCTGACGGTAGTGACCATCTCGCCCGGCAAGTTGGGGGCGTCGAACTGGTCGGAGTAGCGGAGGCGCTCGTTGGGTACCAATTCCAGATAGGTGCCGCCGAAGGCGTTGCCGTTGCCGGTGCTGAAATTGGTGAAGGTCATGCGGAATGTACCGCCGACCCGGGCATCGAGGTGGTCCACCTGGCAGGTAAAGCCGTTGGGCGGCAGCCAGCGCGCCACGGCATCGGGGTTGGTAAAGGCGCGAAACACCTTCTCCGGTTTCGCGCGGATCACGCGATGCAGCTTGACGGTTCCGGTGGGCATGGAAGTCTCCTTGAAAGGGTGGTTGAGGTATTGTTTGTCTTTGCCTCTAGTCGAACCGCCCGCACCGCTTTCGACCACCGTGGCGAATTTTTTTACCGTGGCTACGGCTTGCCGCCGCGCTTGCCCGGCACCAATTGACGCACCGGCCGCAGCTCGATGCTGCCGACGCGTGCGGGCGGGATGGTCGCCGCCAGCTTCAGCGCCTCGTCGAGATCGGCCGCCTGCAAAATGTAGAAGCCGGTGAGCTGCTCCTTGGTCTCGGCGAAGGGACCGTCAGTGATGGCGACCTTGCCGTCGCGCACGCGCAGGGTGGTCGCCGTGCTCACCGGGTACAGTGGCGCACCGCCAAGATAATGGCCGCTGGCGCGCATCGCGTCGCCGCAAGCCAGGCATTCGCCGTCATCGATCTCTTCGAGACGCTTTTCATTGGCGTAGACCAGGCACAGGTAGTTCATGGGTTCTCCTTGGAGTGCTGTTTGGTGGATTCATTCCTGGTCGTTCGACAAACGGCC